>JAHIPE010000271.1 GCA_018894655.1 Actinomycetota bacterium | reverse complement strand
CGGCGTATAGAGCGAGTTCCCGTAAACGCCCTTCATTCCTGCCGATGGCGACTTCCTTCATGTACTCCAGCAGTTTCTCCCTGTTCTTGAGCTGAACCACCTCGATATCCGCCGAGAGCCCGGAGGGTATATCGTGGTATGCTCCAATAAAAATGGCCCCCTTCTCCCCTTCCTCCAGGGTCCCGTTTATCGTCATGGCAATGAAGATGTCCCTCTTTCTTGTCAGCTCCTTTTTTCCGAGGCGGTACTTAACCAGGGCGGCGGACTTCCTGAGAAGCGACTTCGCCTTCGAAAGCTCGAGTATGCGCTTGTACTCCTTTATCAGGAGCTCCTCCGACTCCGTTTTCATCAGTTTCGCTCCCCTGTCCACAAGCTCCAGTATCAGGCGGTAGTTCTTGCTTCCGTCAGTTGCCACCTTATGCACGATGTTCATGCCCAGCTCCCCGTCCGCCATCAGGCCGTCCTGGTACACCTTCAACCCCTCGACATCCATCCCCATGAAGTAGTCAGCCACAAGGTCCCAGAACCTGGACACGGTCTGTTGGTGATCCTTCCAGCGCTTTTCGCCCGCGATGGCCCTTCCTTTGCTGCCGACACTTGTTCCCAGGCTCCCCAGGTCCATCTCGGTGTGGACCGTGGGGACGTAGTATAGCTTCCTCAATCACGATCACCGGCCTCGTTGTCAATCTCCAACACCTTTATCAGTATCTCTTTCTCAACGGCCTCCCTGTTGAAGGAAGACTCGCCCGTCCCGCAGTACCTGGAGAGCAACTGGAACGCCTTGCTTGCCTCGTCGAACTCCCTGGCCGCATCTGGGTCCGATTGCCCTCCGTCCGGGTGTAGCTTGGGGATTAGTTTCAGGTGGGCTTCCTTTATGGCCGCCGGTTCCGCGCTCATGCCCAGCCCCAGTCTCTTTCGCGCGGCGTCGATCTCTTCGAAAGAAAACCTTGACATCTCCACCGTGCTGAAACTGTACGGCGGCAGCGGTCCTACGCACCTGAAATCAATCCTGTCTTCGAACCTGTCGTTCAGTTCCACGACCTTGTTGTCGAAAAGCTTCTGGTCCCCTTCCCTCAGGAGGAAAGCCGCGTTGAGAATCATGTCATCCCGGGCAATCCGGTTCCGGCGCATGTCCAGTGAGCACTGCTTGAGACAATCAATGATGTCCCTGGCGCATTCCTTCTTTCGCTGGGCAAGCGCGACCGCTATCATCTGGCCGACCCTGACAACATCCTCGAGGGGGGCTTTCTTGCCCCTGGCCGAAACTCCGTCCTTGGCCGTTTCTATCTCCGGCTTCTCCCGCAACAGGTCTTCGAGGGCTTTCTTGCTCCAGAACGCGACCACGTCTTCCTCAATCTTCCCCCTGATGTAATCAAATAGCCCCCGGAACTGGTCTGCCGCCCGCAGGAGATTCGACGCTACCTCGTCATTGTCGCGGGCCGTGGTGCCAAACTTGACGGGGAGCACCGTGTGTTTCTTCATGACCTGCTCGACCACCGCCTGGTGCGTCGCCAGCTTCCCCACCAGCTCTTCCTTTCTCATGGTCAAAGGTAAACCCGGCATGGATTCCCCCACAACGGCGGCAATATCTCCAGCGGGAACCGAATATATTTCAGAATCTTTCTCTCCAATACCCTCTCCCGGGAAATTTTCTTCCTTTCCACTTTCGATAATGCAGTAGATGTGCCTCTTTGACATGGCCACAGTGAAACCTCACCCCTTGAATCTCAACAAGCCTGCATCTCCGCCAGGGCCTGGAGGAAATGCTCTTTCCTTACCTTGATCGACACCTCAGGCCCGCCACTGTCCGCTTTTCCTGTCTCCACAAACTCCCTTATGGCAAGCATGGCCGCCTTGCGACAAACCAGTTCAATGTCGGCGCCTACCATCTCTCCGGTCAGGGCATCCAGTACTCCATCGAAATCCACATCCTCGGCCAGGGGTTTGCCCCTGGTGTGTACCTCAAGTATTTCCCTCTGGGCTTCCCTGTCGGGTACCGGTATTTCCACCACGAAGTCGAACCTTCCCGGCCGGAGCAGCGCGGGGTCAACAATATCCACGCGGTTTGTGGCGGCGAGCACCACGACCCCCGAAAGCTCCTCTATTCCATCCATCTCCACCAGGAACTGGCTGATGACCCTCTCGGTCGTGAATGAGTCACCGCCGCCTCCGCCGCCCCTGACCGGAGCGATCGCGTCGATCTCGTCGAAAAACACTATGCAGGGCGCCGCCTGCCTGGCTTTTCGGAAGACTTCCCTGACCCCTCTTTCGCTCTCGCCGACATACTTGGACATCAACTCCGGTCCCTTCACGGAAATGAAGTTCACTTCCGTTTCGCTGGCCACGGCCTTGGCAATAAGTGTCTTCCCGGTCCCCGGCGGGCCGGAAAGGAGTATGCCGCGAGAAGGTTTTGTGCTTGCCGCGTCGAAAACTTCCGGGTACTCAAGCGGCCACTCCACCGCCTCTTTGATAATTCTCTTGACGTCATGAAGACCACCGACATCATCCCAGCCAACGTCGGGTATTTCCGTGAATACCTCCCGGATTGCCGAAGGCTCCACCTCCATCATGGCCTCCATGAAGTTACCCATGGAGACTTTCAACTCCAGAAGGCTTTCATAGGGAAGTTCCTCGACCTCGAAATCCAGTTGTGGAAAAAAGCTGCGCAGCGTGCTCATTGCCGCTTCCCGGCAGAGGGCCTCGATGTCCGCGCCCACGAACCCGTGGGTCATCCCGGCAATCCTCTCCAGGTCCACGTCCTCGGCCAGGGGCATTCCCCTGGTGTGTATCTCCATGATCTCCAGCCTGCCGTTCCTGTCGGGGATGCTAATGCTGATCTCACGGTCGAAACGCCCGGGGCGTCGGAGCGCGGGGTCAACGATGTTCGGTATGTTGGTGGCCCCTATCACGATGACTTGCTTGCGCGCCTCCAGCCCGTCCATCAACGCCAGAAGCTGGGCGACCACCCTGCGTTCGACCTGCTTCTCTCCCCCCAACTCTTCCCTCTTGGGGGCCATGGCGTCGATCTCGTCCAGGAATATAATGCTCGGCGCGTTCGCGTTTGCCTCCTCGAAGACCCTCCTCAGGTGAGCCTCGCTTTCACCGTAGAACTTGTGCATGATCTCCGGGCCGCTCAGGTGCGTGAAGTAAGCGTCGGTCTCGCCTGCGACCGCGCGGGCGATCAATGTCTTTCCGCACCCGGGAGGCCCGTACAGGAAAACACCCTTGGGAGCATCGATGCCCAGTCTCTCGAACACCTCGGGGAACTTGAGGGGAAGCTCGATCATCTCCCTGATCCTCTGTATTTCCTTGCCCAGGCCGCCGATATCTTCATATGAGATCTTGAGGGCCCTCTCCCTCCCGGGCTCGGCCTCCTCGATCCTGACGGTCGTACCGGGGTGTATCAGCAGTATTCCCTTTGGCCTGGTCCCCACGACCTTGAAGTCCTGGCTGCGGGCGCCGAAGAGGTTGGCCCTCACCATGTCACCCTCCCTCAGGGGAAGCCCCTCCAGGAGCGTGGCGATATACTTTCTATCCCTCTCCCCCCGCATGGCCCGCATGACCGTCAGGGGAGACAGGTCAACCCTCTGCGCCATCTGGTGCTCGACTTTCCTCAGTGTCACTCTCTCGTCAATGCCAACCCCGGCGTTCTTTCGCAGGAGCCCGTCCATCCTCACCTCGCCGGTGCCCCTGTCCTCGAGGTAGGCCGGCATCACCTTGGCGGCAGTCTTTCTCTTGCCCTCGACCTCCACGATATCCCCCACCTGGACCCCGATCTTGTCCATGTCTCCGGGGTCCAGCCTCGTCATGCCTCTGCCCACGTCCTTGCTGAGCGCCTCAGCGACCTTCAAGACGATCTCCTCAGATTGACTGCCTTCCAATTCCAGTCCTCTCTCTCCGGAGCCGAAAATAACTGGATATCCCGGGCCACCAGAACGAATCTGTCATTACTTGGTGAAGGTCACCTTCAGAACGCCGTTGCGATAGGCGGACTCCATGGCCTCTTCAGAAAAAGCCCGCGGTAGAAGCACCTCTTTTTGATATTGCTTATCCCCGCTCGTGGAGATTATCAGGACGTCGTCCTTGAGCTCCAGGTCGATGTCACTCTCGTCCACTCCGGGAATCTCTAAAACCACCGCAACCTCGCCCTCCTCGTCGAACAAGTCGACGATGGGCTCCCGGACCTCCTCGACGACGGCCCCCTTTCTGACCGGCCTGATGTTCCCGAACTCCCTGACCACGGGCTTTTCGCCACCCAGCCCGGTCCTTATGGTGAACCCGTAGATTCCCTTTATGTCCCCGGGCCCCTCTATCTCTCCCCGCCGCTCTATCTCCCCTCCACCTTCCTCGACCAGTCGGGAGACCTTGCTCATAAGGTCACCGAGGTTCTTCGTCAACCCCTTGAAGGATATCTTTCCAAGATTTATTGCGTCCCTGAGTTCCTTGCCGGGTTCTTTTCCCTCTTCGCCCATCTTAACCTCCTGGAATATCAGCCGGCTTCTTGCGTCCACTCAACGGATATGTTCACGAAATTGAAAGGGGGAGCGGGGCCAACGTAGGATAACGCGACTCTTTCACCTATATCATCCTCCAGGTCACCGACCAGGGAGTCGAACTCCCTCTCGTGGAAACGGTCCACCAGGAACGCGGCGTTCAGCACCATGTCATCAGTTGTCAACTGGTTGGCCAGGATGTCAACCGCGGCCTTTCTCAGCTTCATCAGGATCTTCTCGGCGACTTCCTTCCTTTTTTCCTCGAGGAGCGCCTTGACCTTTTTTCCCAGCTCAACCTTCTCATCCCTGGCGCCCGGGTCATCACCGGGCGCTTTCGCGAGCCTCGACCCTTCCTCCCTGACCTCCGCGTTCTCCTCCGTTACCTCCCGTATGACCTCGCTTTCGTCTCTCCATCTCGCCTTAAGGCCCAGCTCCACTTTACCGTCCATGGAACGCAGCGACTTCTTGAACTCGGGATAGCGCCTCCTCAGTAGATTACGTAACTCCTCCGCGCTTGTGGCAATCGTGCAGAAGCGCACCGGAAGCACCGTGTATTCTTTCATGACCTCCTCGATAACCCTCTCGTGGGCCATCATGTTCTCACGGCCGATCACGTACTTTTCCATGATGGTATTGGAGACTACGGCACTCAAGTCGCGGTATCCAACCGTCGTAACATTGTCACCGCGGCCCCCTATCCCGATGGGACCGAAGTTCCTTTCATTGTTGCTTTCGATTATGCAGTAGATGTACTTCCCAAGACCCGGCACAGGTACCTCCCGAATCCCGCGCTTGGAAACCCCGGTAATCCGGACAGCCTCCGCACTCGGAATACTGCCGGCACCGCATAGTTTCACGCGAGACGCTAGCAGTACTTGCCTATCAGCTTTTCAAGCTTCGACCTGAGCTTTTCCTCCTCACCGATTCCCACGTCACCGTTCTCCTTTGCGCAGAGTACGTCCATGCAGGACTGGACAAACACGTCGTCGCCGGGTGCGGGTCTTTTGTCATAAGCCGCGAGAACCTTGGAAATCATGATGCTGGCACGCAGCGAGGGATCGGTCCATGGAAGCGAGTCGTCCCTGATTCCGCCTATGATGTCCACTACCCTTGCCGCGTCCTCGCCGGAGAGCCCGGATTTCTGCGCGGTTATCGCTATCTCGGTATCCCGGTCGTAGTATCCCAGCCTTACGGTTATCATCCTGTCCTTCAGGGCATCCTGCGCCTTGTGGACTCCCGCGTACTCCTCGGGGTTGCTGGTGAATATGGCGGTAAAGGAGGGGTGCACCCTCATGTAGGTCTCCCCGCCCCTTTCCGCGGGGAGGTCAAGCACCCTTTCCTCCAGAATCGAGAGCAGGACGTTGTTGGCCTCGGGGCGAGAGCGCGTAAACTCGTCGTATATCAGCGTGAACCCGTGCTTGCAGGCTACGGTTATCCGGTTGTCCACCCAGGTGCTCGACATGCTCTCCTCGGTCTTCAAAACCGAATGGATGAAGTTGTCGACGGTCTTTTTCCTCTGGAAACCGTGGACCCCGCCAACGAGCTCCGACGAGCCGTACTCCTCGTCTCCGTGGATCAGCACAACGGGTTGTCCGAGCTTCGCGGCGGCGTACATGGCGAGAGTCGTCTTGCCGGTTCCGGTCGGGCCGGAAAGATGGACCGGCAGGCCGGCCTCCGCATATACGAGGACCCTGTCCACCAGATTCTCTACCAGGTGAGTCTTGATGAAATGGGGCTGATCGGGGTCGATCAGTATGGGACATACCTCCTGGATCGTTTCGTAGGCCATATCGATCATCACTCTCCTTCCTTACGCCAGAGAAAGCAATAAAGTTTTCCTGGAATCAAACTCTAACTTGCCGGTCGCAGCTCTTTATCACCATGTCACGGTCCAGCCTGATAACCCAGGGGCCACCGGCCTCTCGCCCGGGCTCATTTAACCTCCTGGCCCTCACCTCGGCCCATGGCTCCAGGCTAGCCCGCCACACGTCCTCGTCCCTGTCAACCCCAACCACCTTCCCCAGCTCGCTCAACCTGCTCCTCAAGGCAAGTTCCGGTTCATCACCTTCCCCGAGTTCCAGTAGCATTGCCCCTGGAGCGAGCACGACCGCCAGTTCCTCTTTGTCGCCGCCGTCGTCACTCGTTTCTACGATACCGCCGCCCGCACGGTAGATTCCGCGCAGCACGACCTCCATCTCCCCGTCAATCTGAATGTGGTAGACTACCGACTCTTTCTCCCCGCCCTGACGCCGTAGCCTGCGCTCCTCCCAGGGCTCGAGCCAGATGTCACATCCATCGCTCCCCCACTGGATGTCGAACAGGAATCCGACATCCCGGACCGCCCTTGTGATTCTGCTGGTAACGTCGATGGGGTCAGGCTCCTCGTTCGCCCTTTCATAGTATTCGGCGATATACTCTGCTACGTCCGTGATGGCACCCGCCAGCAGGCGGACCTGGCGCTCGGCCTTCTGCCTTTCTTCTTCTTCCAGTACCTCCCTCAGCTTTCGCTGTTCTATATCCTCTCTTATCCTTACGGCCTCCTCTTCGAGGGATGTCAATCCGTAGTTTGGCCCGGGCTTGTTCAGCGCGCGCCGCCACTCCCTGGCAATCATCTTTCTCGCGAGCCGCGAGATGCTTGCCGTTGTTACCGATCTTTTTTCGGATTCCCGCTCAGTCTCTCCCGTGAATTCAGACGCTTTCAGGAAATGTGGCCAGGGCGCGGGCTTGTCCCCCGCCGCGTCCGAAGGCACGACATCCTGCTTTGCCCAACCGGCGCTGTCCGCGGGCGCGGGGGCGGCTCTCGTGACCCGGTCCAGGGCCTCCGCCGGCGTAACAAGAGCACCCTCTTCCGGCGCTTTCGCCCCGAGTTCTTCAGTGGGCTCCGGCGGCGCGGGTTCCTCCCGCGCGACACCCCTGCCCCTGAGGGCTCTTCTCCGCTCCCTCCAGTAAAGCTTCCTGGCAAGGTTGGGGACCTTCTTGTCAGTCGGCTCTTTATCCATGGTCTCCTCCCTCTACCTTCCAATCTCTATCACGCCGCTCCCCTTGCAACGGATGCAAGACAGGTTCGCTCCCCTCTCCTTTCCCCTTCCCCTGCAGGTCGGGCAGACCTCAACCGGCTCCTTAACGCTTGTCACCCCGTACCCCTTGCACGACGTACAGGTTATGTTGGTCCTGCGTCCCGCCTCTCCCTTCCCACGACAGAAGGCGCACACAACCACCGGCGGTTGGACGACGTTCCTCCCGCTTCCCCTGCACACGGGGCATAGTGAACCGGGTGGCTTCTCCCCCTCGCCGCCGCAGAAGGCGCACTTGTACGCTTGGTCCCATAGAAGCCGGCCGGCCCTGAATCCCCCCCCGGTCACATCTCCGTCCGATACACGCCCCGACCCGCCGAGGCTTACGGCCTCCCACACAAAAGTCCCGTGTGACTTTCCGGTGTCAACCACACCGGGATAAGAACAGCCCGCCCGGTCTTCGGTAGCCGACCGTGCTCGCTTTCCCGCGTCATCCCATTCCAGTCCCATGGTCCACCACCTCAGTAGTCAAGCGTAATCTTGTTTGTCTTCACCCGGTCCCTTTTGTCCTTGCCGCCTTTCTTTCTGCTCTTTTTCGGTTCTCTCGTAAGCTCATACAGAGGCTTATTGCCAGCAATCTTCTCCATCTCTTCCTCGACATTCTCTATCCCCTCGTCCACTTGCCTGTTTTTCTTGTCCACAACCTCCTTGTGCTGTTCCAAGCGGTCCCTCTCCTTTGTCAGAAGGTACAGCTCCAGCAGGTGCGAGCCCGCCACCCTGGGCTTGGAGCGCAACCTCACTTTCTGGGCTGTCGACACGTCCGAGACTCCCCGTTTCACCCTTGCCATTACATCACTTCCCTTCTCCCGGCATTCACCGGCCCGAAAATATCAACCGCCTGCCGGCAGTCCGCTCGCGAACTTACCTGGCGGCCTTTCGCTTGTGGACCGTCAGCCACTGGGCCTTGGGGTTGCCGTGTAGCTTGATCTCGATCATCTGGCCCGGCTTCAGGCCCACTTCTCTGCGGAAGTTCTCGGGGACCGGTATCCGTCCTTCATCATCCACCTTGACAAAGACGCGCATGAGTGGCATTTCCCAAATCCTCCTTTCTAACTGAAGAATAACCGGACCCTTGTTTTCAGGCCCGGTAACTCTTCATCGTATATCGGCGAACGTATCTAATTTAGATATATCGACGCTCTACGTACAATTCTCCAACCGTTTTCCGTTACCGGACCTAGCAGTATTTCTCCACCAGTTCCTTGACCGCTTTTCTGACCTTCACCTGGCTAGTACTGCTGCCGATCCTGCTGGTTTCGGACCCCAGGATATCCTGGCACGTCTGCACAAAAACGGGATCGCCCTTGGACACGCGGGCATCCGTTACGACCGTCGTCTTGGCGATCATGAGGCAACCCCTGACCGTCGGCGAAAACTCGCAGGAATCACCCTTCCGCAACGCCCTCACCACCTGGACGATCTTCCTGGCATCGCTCTCGGCCAAACCGGATTTCGACTCGGTTATGGCAACCTCTGTCCTCTCGTCAAAGTTATCGAGGTCGAGCGTCACCATGCGATCTCTCAGCGCGTCCTGGCTCCGGAACACCCCGGCGTACTCCTCGGGGTTGCTGGTGAAGATAGCGGTGAAGTCCGGGTCCACCCTCAGGTAGTCCGAGCCACTTTCCCTTGCCGGAGGAAGGTCCATCATCTTCTCCTGGAGAACCGATAGCAGGACGTTGTTGGCCTCCGGCCTGGAGCGGGTGAACTCGTCGTAGATCAGGGTAAACCCGTACTTGCAGGCAACCGTCAGCCTGTTGTCCACCCACTTGCGGGTCATGTCCTCCTCGGTCTTCAAGACGGAGTGGATAAAGTTATCCACCACCTTCTTGATCTGGTACCCGTACTCGCCACCCACCAGGTCCGATGTGGAAAACTCCTCATCGCCGTGAATCATTACCACGGGTCGAGCAATCAGGCCGGCCACGTGCATGGCCATGGTGGTCTTCCCCGTCCCGGTAATGCCCCTGAAATGAACAGGAAACCCCGCCTCTATATAGGCCATCGCCCTTCTTGCGACGTCCTGCACGTAAGGCGTCTCAACGAAACCGGGTAACGCGCGGGGTTCGAGCACCGTTATTGATTGGTCACTTACCGCCATGAATGATCCACCTCCTTTCTTTCTCCTTGCCTATCAGGCATCTTTCTTATACCAGGCCAATACCGTCGCACGTGGTGCAGGGCAGGTAGTCCCCGGGCGGCACCCCCGTCCCGTTACAATCGGGACAGGTCTTGCTCAAGCCCTTTGTGCACACCACCCCTTTTCCGCCGCACACTATACAGGTCAGCCGCTGGTCGCGGTGTATGCCGGTGCCGTGACAAAAGGAACACTCCTTGTTCGGTTTCTCGACGGTCACCTTGCCGCTCCCGTTGCAGACCTGGCACTTCGACAATGGGGACAGGAGCTCAAAGGGGTCCTTCCCCTTGCCATTGCAAAAAGCGCACTTCATTTGCTCTGCCAACATCATCACCTGCTTCTGTTCAGGAAGTCCGACATGTGCGCACTTCCGGCTCTCTCGAACAAGCCGGCCACCGCCGGCGCAGTCTGGAGGCTACAGTGGCTTATAGAGCAACTCCTCCTTGGTGATCTTCCCGTTGTCGATGAGACCTCTCAGGACGCGTGCCGCCTTTATTCGCGCCAGTCCCGTCTTTTTCTCGATCTCGGTAAGCTTGATCCCGGCTGCGTTGGCCTTCACCAGGGACATCACCTTGGCGGCATCCCCGGTTACAGCAGGCACCTTGGCCTTGGGAGCGGCGGGCGTCTTTGCCTTGGGAGCGGCGGGCGTCTTCTCTACCCCGCGCTTCTCCGCCATAGTCTTCACCAGGCTCTTCCAGGCCTTGCCGGCCGCGACCCTCTCGCGCTTGTAGCCGGCAACTTCCTTTGCCACATCCTCGGCCATCTCCTTGCGCGCCATGCCATCGTCGGCTATCAGCTTCTTGGTATCCGCCTTTATTGCGTTGATCTCCTTGGTGTCCTTCGCCTTCCTGGCCGCCTCGTCAGCATCGATCTTCT
>JAHIPE010000270.1 GCA_018894655.1 Actinomycetota bacterium | reverse complement strand
TCTCGCTGCTCCAGGGGGCGGACCCGGGAGACGTAGACGTGGGCATGCGGATAAAGATCCGGTGGCCCGACGCTCCCGAAGGCGCGCTGAAAGACGTACTGTTCGTAGAGCCGGCCTGAACGGGGACGACTCTCGGTCGCCCTCCGGTCCTGCACAACACAGGACTGGAGTAAACACCAGGACAACAGGAAACCGTTCCCTGAAACATAGTCAAATATCTCATCCAACCTGTTTCAGTTGACGCTTCATCGAGGTCTGCCTGCTGAGACCAGCAGGTCTTACGTCCGCTCCACGTCCGTTTTTTCTCTCCGTGGAACTCACGGCGAGATTAAGATGGTATTCACGCTTGGTTTTCGCGTGGACACCAACCATTGATATCTTACTACCACCGTGTGACATGCTTTCTCACCTTCCTCTAGAGCGAGACAAGTATCAATACTTGACTATATCGGACTATATTACAGGCAACTGCTTGCACCCCTATGAAGAACACCCGCTGCTTATCGCCTTCACGCGGATGGCATTATCTTACCATGACTCTAGACCCGACCTCGATTATTGCAGTTCCCCTATAATGACAAATGAAACGGGAGGTTACTAGCGGTGGCCGGGTTTCTCTGGACAGGCTATAGCGATTCTTAAGTGGAGGACTGCGATGCGGTTTGCATTGAGACAGTTGAAGAGGTTCGCGATCGCGGTGCTGTTCGTAGTAGGGCCCTTTGTCCTGTCGGCCCCTATCACCCTCATGAACCTGCTGGCACGATACCGGGCGATGCTGTCGCGCGGCGTCCCGGCGGGTCCACCTGACGCGATGGAAACGGATAGCGAGCGCAGCATGGATGTCGTGCTCGACAGGTTGATGGAAGTTCCCTTCAAGCCGGTCAGGCCCCAGTCCCTTGGACTGGCCAGGGGCGCGCTGAACATCTCGTTTCTCGGATTGCTCGGCAACTTCAGGGCTGCCTCCGGGCGCTTGTACCCGTACCCCCGCGAGTTCGAGAAGGTGACCTTCAGCAGTTTCGACGGGGCGCCGCTTTCCGCAGTGGTAGGAGTCCACCATGATGGGAGGGCCAGGCCGGGCCTGGTCATATCCCACGGGTACATGGGCTCCAAGAACGACCATTACATCATCAGTACCGCGCTCAACGTCTACGCTTCCTGGGGCTTCAACGTTATCGCCATCGACCTGCGTGACTTCGGCAGGAGCCAGGGCCTGGCCTTCAACCCCACCAGCTTCGGCTGGAAAGAGGGTGAGGACCTGCTGGCCGCGGCGAAGTACCTGGGGGAGATGCCGGGGGTCACCACGGTCGGCATAACCGGCTTCTCACTCGGCGCGGTCTCCACAATGAGGGCTGCGTACATGGCCCGCGAGTTCCCTTACCTCACCGGAGGCGCAATTGCCTGGAACGGCGCGTCCGACGGGCACCGTCTTGTGTCCCACCTCGACCAGAAGCCCGGCATCACGGATGATTTCTACCCATTCTACCTGGGGTTCAGGATGACGCACTGGTTGCACAGAAGGGACATGAAACGCCACGTGGATGACCCCGAGGTCAGGCGCTTCCTGGATGAGCCGTTCAGCGACTACAACTTCGCGAGCTTCCTCGAACGGGTATCCGCCCCACATTACGGTATCACCATGGAGGAGTTCAGGAAGAACGTATCGAGTAAGGAGTACCTGGCCGACGCCGGGGTACCCCTGCTGATAGTGCACTCGCTTGACGACCCGGTAATCCCCGCCTCCGAGATGGATGATCTAATCGAGATAGCGGAGCAAAACCCCAACATAGCCGTCTGGATGATGCCGTCGGGGATGCACTGTGCCTACCCGTACCTTGACCGCAAATGGTTCGACACCGTGATGAGGGGCTTTTTCGAGTACTGGGCCGAATGGGGATGACAGACTGCAGGTAGGGCCCTGCCCGTGTCAATCATACAACCGACTACCACAGGAGGAACCGGCATGACCGCAACAAAGAAGAAGCAGTACTTCCTCAAAGACGAGCAGATGGACTTCGAGGTCCAGTGCGTCCTCGGCGGCTGCTACTACGGAGCCGCCGACGCCGGTGAGATACTCGCCACGGCTGACAACATCAAGGAAGGCGACTGCGAGAGCTGGTACCGGGAGTGGTGCGCGACGGCGGAGCGCGTCCAGGGTATCGCCGAGCAGTGCGCCGCTGCCGGCAACGACGTAAGCGCCCGATGCGCG
>JAHIPE010000048.1 GCA_018894655.1 Actinomycetota bacterium | reverse complement strand
GTATCGAGAGCGCCGAGGCGCCGCTCATGCAAGGCGCGCGACCGAGCTGTACTCCGTGAGTACCGCGAGGGAGCGGAACGCGGCAGGTGCGGATGCATCGACGTTCGAATGCAAGCGTATTTATGGAACGGGGTACTTAGGATCACGGACGGGGCACTAAGGACCAGGAACTGGTGCTAGTGATGTACAACCGCCGACTACCTCCGTGGGGCCGGCCCGGCCACCTGCGCCCCACAGTACCCGCAGAACCTCGCGCTTCCTTCCACGAGTTTCCCGCATTGCCCGCAGACCCTGGTGCGCTGCTGATGAGGGTCGGGCGGAGGGCCGTAGCCGGGCGGCGGCGCCACCCCGTAAGGAGCCGGCCTCGAATCGTATCCGGGGCCTATCAGGTATACCACCAGCACGCCGATGAGCCCCAGGAAAAACCCAAGGCAGAAGCAGAGCGCGAAGCTGCGGCCGTTTCGCTGACCGACCTTGCCCGCCCAGTAACCGATAAGAACGTTCACCGCCAGTGCCGCCAGCCAGACTATAACCAGGCCCAGCGTCATACCATCGGAAGTGCTCTCCATCATCCCTCCAGGTTGTGCCTATAAACGTAATCTTATCAAGGCGGCCGGGCGAGGCTCCAGTAGTAGCGCAGATACTCCTTCAGCGCCTCGAACGTCTCGGCGGTGCGCTCTACCTCTATCTCCGCCTCAAAGGAGGTCAGGTGCTCGGTCTTCCTGACGAAGTGCGCGGTGTAGGCACAGAACAGGGGAGTAAGGGCGTCGACGACCACGTCCGGGTCCAGGGGACCGAAGTTGCAGAAGATGGCGAAGTCGTACACCACCCGGACCCACAGGCCGCATGTGAACTCGAACTCCTCGTCGGACAGCTCATAGGCCCTCTCGACCTCCTGGTAGTTCTCCCTTCTCAGTATCCCCCGCCAGACGTCCTTCAGCATATCGTAACCGATATGGAAGTGGTCTATGAGGTTCTCGAACGACGCCTCCGCGCCCTCGGGCTCCAGCTCGCACTCCTCCCCCAGGACCGGTGCCGGCACCGAGCCGTCCACCTCCATCCAGTTCCCCTCGTAGTTGCCCATCAGCTCGAACACCGTCCCTACCACCTGGTTGAACATCGCCCCCAGGTCGCTGCCCGGGTCCTTGTCGTTGTGCAGCTTCAGCCCCATGCACGCCTGGCAGATCTTGAACCCCTCGGCGATGGCCATGGTTGTCATCCAGATGTCGATGCCGAACCTGGCGATATCCGTTTCCCACACATCCCTCTCCAGGTACGCCGCCGCGAGTTTCCCGGAAAAACCGAAATCGCCACCTATGGGCTGCCGGATCCTCATCCCGTAGAGGGCCCTGGTCAATGGGTAGGCCAGGGCGTTGGTGATGGTGCCGTCGTGCTTGTACCGCAGGTAATGCGGGGTTGCGAAATCGAACTCCCCCTCCAGGACCGGCGTTCCCAGGAACTTCATCCACTCCGGGGTGATGCTGCGCAGGTCGGAGTCAACCACTATACACACCCTGACCCCCAGGCGCGCCGCTACCTCGAAGATGGTGTGGAAGGCGCTCCCTTTCCCGGCGACGCCCCTGTAAGGGGTGACTATCTTGTGTACCACCCGCGGTACTTCGGTTGAGAGCACCACGTCGCGGGTATGGTCTGTAGAGCCCCCGTCGGAGTTGATAAGCACCGGCCTCAGTCCCGGAAAGTACTCCACCAGCCCGGCGGCCGCCTGCCTCACCACGTGGGCTATGGTATCGGCGTTGCGAAAGGACGGGATTCCAACGAGGATATCGGCCTTGCCGATTAGCTCGACCTCATCGATGATTGCTTTCTCTAGAACCGTCAAGGAACCATCGCCGTCGGCGCCCTCCAGCAGATCTACATGCTGCCAAGCAGCTCCTCCGATAACACCCTATCCTTTCCCAGGAACTCCATGAGCCCCTTCCAGTGGACCTGGTAATCCAGGAACCACCTGAACGGGTCGGTCTTGGGAGACGCGTCGAAGCGGGCCAGGTAGATGTTATTCAAGCTCTCGTCGAAGCCGAGCTTGTCCTTCATCTCCATGTGCCGCAGCCCCATGAGCACCGACGTCCGGAATATCATCTCCTCCAGGTCATCCCTCGTGAAGCGCCCCGGGTACGGGTCCAGCTCCTCCACCGTCACCGTGCGCAGGCCCTCGGCCGGGACCTGGGCACGTAGCTTCGCCCTCTGGTATATGAAACGGTAGATGTCCTCCCTTAACCGCCGCCAGTCCGGGGCGGTCTTCTCGGGGGGAAGATGCAGGATGGAGAGCTCCCTGTCCAGCAGGAAGTCTATCCCGAAGAACTTGCAGTTGACCAGGTAATCGATGTCCTCCCCGCGCCGAACGTTGGGGTCGAACGGTATCCGGTGAAACACGTCACGGTGGATGATCATGTTGCCCCCGAACACGAACGGGGTAACCTGTAGCCGGGGACCCTCGCCGATTATGCTGAAAGCCTGGTTCATGGTGACAACCGCCGGCCACTCCGCCATCCACCAGTCCTTGGAGAGCGGCAGGAGATACCCGCCCTCGGGTCGGAGGTAGTAGCCGGCGATCGCGCCGACGAACTTGCCCTCGTGCTCCCCCCCGATGTTCTCGAACACCTTGTCAAGGTACCCATGGTCCTCGTACACCTCGTCGTCGTCGAACAGCACCGCCACCTCCGAGCGCGCGAGCTGTGCCGCGATGACGCACATGTTGCGGATGTTGGAGTACCCCAGGAGGGAAACCATCCAGGTCAGGTTCTCACCGCCGGTGGACTCGGCCTCCTCGGCAAGCCGGGACTCGAGGCGCCGCATGAACGAGTAGGAGAGACACGTCACCGGAAAGTGCCTGCGGTAGGGGGCGACTATGCTCTTCACCTTCTCCTCCACCGCTTCCGCGATTTCCGGGCTGGTCGCCACGGCCAGAACGACGACGTTGAACTCCCGGTTCTCCAACTCCGCGATGCTACCTAACGCGCGGCCCAGGGTCCCCGGCGCGTCCAGCGGTGTGGGGTGGTCGTACACCGCGTCCTTCGGGTTCGGCATCTCCGCCCCCGAACGGCCCCAGTAGGATGGAATGACTATCGTTGCCCGCAAGGCTCGTCCCCCTCTGTCTGTCAACTGACTATCTCCTCTATCGCTCCTATGACCGCCTGGTTCTGCTCCGGCGTCCCTACTGTCAGTCGGATGTATCCGGGGTAACCCAGGGCGGCGCCGTCCCGCACGATTATGCCTTTCTCGAGCAGCCTTGCCGCGAGGTTCCCGGTCAGGTGGTCGTATCGGAACAGCATGAAGTTCGCCTGGGTGGGCACCGGCCTCATGCCCAGCCGGTCAAGCTCTTCAGCCAGGTACCGCTTCCCCAGGGCGTTCACCTCCCGGCTCTTCTCCAGGTGAGCGGAGTCTTCCAGGGCGGCCGCCGCCGCTGCCTGCGCCAGCCGATTCACGTTGAACGGCGGCCTGACCCGCTCCAGCATATCCACAACCTGCGGGTCTGCCACCGCGTACCCTACCCTCAGGCCCGCAAGGCCGTATATCTTGGAGAACGTCCTCAGGACCACGAGGTTGGGGTACCGCTCGAGGTAAGGGATGCTCTGGGGGTACTCCGGGTCGTCCACGTACTCGCAGTACGCCTCGTCCCAGACCAGGATGACCTCCGGTGGCAGCCCGGCCAGCATCCGCTCGAACTCGGCCGTGGTGCAGATGGTCCCGGTGGGGTTGTGTGGCGTTCCCACGAACAGCGCCCTGGTGCTCTCATCAACCGCGCCCAGCATCTCCTCGGGATGATGTCCGAAATCCCTGAGCGGCACGTAGACGATGCGGGCGCCCACGGTCATCCCTGTGAGGAAATACGACGAGAACGTGGGGTCACCCATCACCGCGCCGTCCCCCGGGTTGAAGAACGCCAGGAATATCAGGTCGATTATCTCGTCGGTCCCGTTGCCGAACAGCAACCTCTCGGGCTCGACACCAAGCTTCTCCGACAGCCGCCGGCGTAGCTCGGCGCAGGAGCTGTCGGGGTACAGCGACATATCCGCGACCGCCCGGTGGACCGCTCCAACCGCGAGCGGCGAGGGCCCGACGGGGTTCTCGTTGGAGGCCAGCTTGATTACCTCCTCGACCCCGTACCGCCGCTTCACGTCGTCTATATCCATACCGGGGCTGTACACAGGGAGGTCCTTTATCTCCTCCCGGGCGATATCTCGGAAATCCATCACTACAGCCGGGGGATATCAGTCCCCCTGCATTGCCCCCCTCATGATGCTCTCGGTCGCCTCCTGCATCAGTACGTTGCCCTCTTCGCCATGCTCGGGGTACGAGGCAAGGCCCATCCCCACGCTAACTTCCTCGTATCTCTCACCGATGCTTGCCAGGTACTCGGTGACCTGGGACTTCAGTCTCCCGGTGGCCCGGACGGCGTCATCGGCCCGGGTCTCGGGGAGAAGCATACCGAACTTCCCGTGCTCCACCCGGGCAAGGAAGTCCGACCCGCGTGAGTTCCTGCGCAACACCCGCGCCACCGCCCTCATCAGCTCCATCTCCTCCGGGGAATCCTCCGGGAACTTCGATCTAATCTCGAACAGCGCCACGGTAACTTCGCGCATATACCTCTCCGAGCGTCTAACCTCCTCCTCCAGGCGAGTCATGAAGTACATCGAGTTGAAAACCCCGGTTGCCTGGTCCCTCAGGGGATCAAGCACGTCCATGGTGGGTTCCTTCGTCTGATACGCCTGGACGGTGGCCTGCAAGATGCTGTTGAAGCACTGGCAGACCCTTTTCTCCACGGCGAAATCGTGGACCTTCTCCGGCCTCGAGCGGCGGAACTCCCAGAAAACGTTACGCAGGAGTATTTGCTCCTCCATCACGTTTTCTATCGGGACCTTCTGATGCCTCAGTTGCACCGCCCTCTCACCGGTGAGCCTGTAGATGGAGCCGAACGGAAGGAACTCCTGCAGGTAGAGTTCGTCGTCGACACAGGACAGGAGCCCCCCGTATACCACCTCGGCCACCTGCTCCGTGTCGCTATCCCACCGCTCGGTGTCCTGCTCCTCGGCGAGGCCCTCACGAAACGCCTGG
>JAHIPE010000269.1 GCA_018894655.1 Actinomycetota bacterium | reverse complement strand
CCAAGAGCGTCGAAGCGCCGCTCCGGCAAGGCGCGTGACTGAGACGTACTCCTGTAGTACGTCGAGGGAGCGGAACGCAGCCGGAGTGGATGCAGCGGCGTTCGAATGCCAGCGTATTTATAGAGCGGGGCACTTAGTTTGTGCCTGAACCCTTTGTTACGTTACAGTCAGACTCACAACAGGATAGAGAGATGACTTATGGATACGGACGAAGATGCCGCGATGGCGGAGGAATTCCGCAAGCTCGAGCAGGCCAGGGAAGAGGAAAAGCAGAGGGCGGTAAAAGAGGCGCTCGGGAAGTTCAACTTCTTCCTCCACTTGACCGGGTTTATCTCCGGGTGCGCCTACCTGGTAATCATGGGAATCCTGTTTCCGCCGGCCCTGCCGTTCATATTCATACCTATCGGGCTGTGGATCATCGGCTTTGCCTACCACGGGTACAGGGCGTTCCACCCAGGAAGCGACAACCCCACGGAAGCATCAACCGGGGCCGAGCCGTAATTCCCCCTCCATCTAGGCACCGAGGATGACGAGGGCTCCGGAGAGTAAGCCCACGCCGGGCAACCTCATCGACTCAAACATGTATCGCTTGACGGTGTTACTTGTCCTACCAGCAAACCCGCTGGTGATATAATCCATTCCGTGTTGCACGGAGCCATTGATAGCCCCAAGGAGGTTTCCATGAGCTACGACCTGTTTCAGCCCGAGCATGACGTGCTCCGCCAGACCGTAAGGGAGTTCATCGAGAACGAGCTGGCCCCGCATGCCGATGAGTGGGAGGAGGCGGGCGAGGTCCCCCGGGAGGTTTTTCTGCGCATGGGCGAGCTCGACTACCTGGGAATGCGCTACCCGGAGGAGTACGGGGGAGGGGATGACGTCCTGGCCGAGGCGGTCCTGCACGAGGAGATGGTCCACTGCCGCTCGGGGGGTGTAGC
The DNA here is from genome assembly GCA_018894655.1 of Actinomycetota bacterium. GTDB lineage: Bacteria > Actinomycetota > Geothermincolia > Fen-727 > Anoxymicrobiaceae > JAHIPE01. The sequence goes on along the minus strand of JAHIPE010000269.1, from coordinate 17,647 downwards.
CGCCGACATCGGGGCGCATGTCGCCATCGCCATGCCCCACATACTGCACTACGGCACCGACGAGCAGAAGAAGAAGTACCTGGTCCCCGGGCTGAAGGGCGAGTGGATAGGCGCGCTGGGTATAACCGAGCCGGACGCGGGAAGCGATGTTGCCAGCATCAAGACCCGGGCGGTGAGAGACGGGGACGACTGGATAATCAACGGGGCCAAGACGTTCATCACCAACGGGGCGAGGTGCGACTTCATGGTTCTCGCGGTCAAGACCGACCCCGACAAGGGGTACGGCGGTATCTCTATGTTCGTGGTGGATACCGACACGCCAGGCTTCGAGGTCTCGCGCAAACTGGACAAGCTGGGGTGGAAGGCCTCCAGCACCGGGGAACTGGCGTTCACCGACATGCGGGTCCCCTCGGACGCCCTGCTGGGCGAGGTGAACCGCGGCTTCTACCAGATAATGGGCGGGTTCGCCTGGGAGCGGCTAACTATGGCGCTGGGCTCGGTGTCCGGCGCGGAGCAGGCCATGAACAAGTCGATGGAGTACGCCAAGCAGCGACAGGCGTTCGGCCAGCCGATCTCCAAGTTCCAGGTGATAGCCCATTACTTCGCCGACATGGCCACCGAGATCGAGGCCGGCCGCGCCTTGACCTACCACGCCCTGAAGCTCTACGTGGACGGCGGAAACCCCATCAAGGAGGTTTCCATGGCCAAGCTGTATTGCGGGCGCATGGCCTGTCGCGTCATCGACACCTGCCTGCAGATCTACGGCGGTTACGGCTACATGGAGGAGTACGACATAGCGCGGGCGTACCGGGACATCCGCCTGGTGCCTATCGGCGGCGGGACCGATGAGGTGATGAAAGAGATAATCGTCCGGATGATTGGGATTGGATAAGGGCGGCCGGGGGTGCTGTTCTCCGACATGAAGCCGTCCGCCATCCATGCCTACAGGCCGGAAACGCACATGTGGCCGGCGCCGGCCAACAGCTTCCTGCTCACCGACCGCGACGGGGCGATCCTGATCGACGCCGGCTGCGGGTCCCCCGACGCCTACGAGAAGTTGCGGACGTTCATCCGGAACCACGGGTTCAATGTGGCCGATGTGCACACGCTGGTGCTCTCGCACGCCCACCCCGACCACATGGGGGCGGTGCCGTTCATACTCGAGGAAGCGGACCCTCGCATCTACATCCACAAGCTGGAGAAACCGCTCGCCCGCGACCCTCAGTTGCTAAACCGGAGCTTCGATATGTCCCTCATCACCCGGTACTACAAGGAACGGCTGGGAGATACGGACCCCGATTCCATTAACATCATCGACTACTTCAAGGGCCTCTGCCCTATGGGGTCCGCGGAGGCAACCGATACGGTCAGGGAGGGGGACGTGCTCCCCCTGGGCGGCAGGCGCCTCCGGGTGCTACACACGCCCGGACACGCGCCCGGGCACATCTCCCTCTACGACGATGAGAACCGGGTTCTACTCTCCGGCGACATCATCGGCAAGGTGGTGGCCTGGTACTGCCCCTCCGGCGGTGGCGCGCGGGGCTACCTGGAGAGCCTGGAGAAGGCGGAGTCGCTGGACGTCGACGTCGTCATGCCCTCACACGGGGAGGACATCACCGACGTTGCCGGGGCGATCGCACACACCAGGGACGTAATCCTATCGCGCGAGCGCCTGGTGGTACGGGCGTTATCGGGGGGTTCGATGTCCCTCCTTCAGCTCACTAACCTGCTTTTCCCTCGCGAGCATCTAAGGATGTTCCCCGGTATCCAGATCGCCATGAGCCACCTCATCAAGCTCCAGGGCGAAGAACGGATCGAATGCACCGATTGGGGGAACTGCCCGTTGTTCAGCTTGAAACGCGATATGTAGTACCCCGCTCCATAAATACGCTGGCATTCGAGCGCCGCTGCATCCACTCCGGCTGCGTTCCGCTCCCTCGAAGTACTACAGGAGTACGTCTCGGTCGCGCGCCTTGCCGGAGCGGCGCTTCGACGCTCTCGGTGCTTAACCGTATTCATGGAACGGGGCACTATTTCGGTTGAAAACCGGTCGCAGGCTCTAAACCCGGAACGGTACGCGACCGATAATTCAACTGGGGAGGACTGATGGACCGCAATTTATTACTTAGGGCTATAGCGAGTCTGGGTAGGTTTATCGCCGCATCCCTTATCGCAATCGCCATGTCGCTATCGCTCCTCATCATCACGCAGCAGGTCTTCAACCCTTTCCAGGTGGTCTTTAGCGATTCCATGTCACCCCAAATCAAGACCGGGGACGCGGTCGTGATCAGCGACCTGAAACCCACGGAAATCGAGGTCGGGGAGGTCATAATATTCCATGACCCCGAGGAGAAGGGAAAGTTCATAATCCACCGTGTCGTCTCCATTGAGGACGCCGGGACGGTCCTGTTCTTCACCACCAAGGGCGACAACAACCCCGTGCCCGACGCCGAGAGGGTTCCCACCGGCGAGGTTGTAGGCGGTGTGGCGGTGAGATTGCCTGGCTTCGGTTCCTTCCTGGACTTCCTCTCAGCCCCGAGTGGCTACACATCGTGCATCGGAATACCGACGGCGATGTCGCTTGTCCTCGTCTTCATCGTTTACTTCTTTGAGAAGGTCTTTCACATCCCTCGCCGCAGGAAGGGAGGGCGGGTTAGCGTAGCGATTCCGCCAACCGGCTGACCGCCGCCGCGACGCCACCGGTGCCGTCCCCGTCAAGTGCCAGCCGCATGAGGGCGCTTCCCACTATCACACCGTCCGCCAGCGCGCCGACATCCCGACATTGGTCGGGAGTCGATATGCCGACCCCGACGACAACGGGACAGGACGCGTGTCCCCGTACCCGTTCGAGGAAACGGGGTAGCTCATCGGGTACTCTCTCCCTGGGCCCGGTGGTCCCCAGCGTTGAGATGCAGTACATGAACCCGGTGGACATCCGCGAGGCTAACTCGATCCTCTCGTCGCTGGTGGTGACCGAACAAAACGCCACGGTCTCCAGGCCGGCGGAGTCGCACTCCCGCTTCCACGGACCCATCTCCTCGGCGGGAAGGTCGGGTATCACGACACCGTCCACACCGGCGGCCATCGCGTCGGAGGCGAAGGAGGCCAGGCCGTAGTGGAACACCGGGTTGTAGTAACTCATTATCACCACCGGCTTTTCGGTCGAGCCCCGCACCACGGACGCCAGGTCGAGGATACCGGCGGCGGTGGAGCCTGCCTGGAGCGCCGCCCCGGAGGTCTCCTGTATCACGGGCCCATCCATGACCGGGTCAGAGAAGGGGAGGCCTATCTCCACCGCATCGGCCCCGCCATCCAGCATTGCCCGTATGATGGCCGCGCTCCCCTCCCGGTCGGGGAAGAAGCCGGTGGCGTAGGTTATGAGCGCCGCCCTTTTCCCCCTCATCTCCTCGAACATCGAGCTAAGCCGCCCGCTCACCTCAACCACCCCCCCTTATGATGTCGATGTCCTTGTCCCCCCGCCCGGAGAGGCAGACCACGACGAACTCATCGGTTGCCATCTCCCGGGCATCCTCCATGGCGCAGGCAACCGCGTGGGCGCTCTCCAGGGCCGGGATTATCCCCTCGGCCCGCGCCAGGAAGCGCGCGGCCTGGAGCGCCTCCCGGTCGGATACGGTTGTGTAGCTCGCCAGGCCGCTATCCTTGAGGTAGGAGTGCTCCGGCCCAACCCCGGGGTAGTCGAGCCCGGCGGAAATGGAGTGGGTCTCGTTCACCTGCCCGTCACCGTCCTGCAGGAGGTAGCTCTTGGCCCCGTGCAACACCCCGACCTCGCCCCGGCAAAGGGTGCTCCCGTGCTCGCCCGCCCCATCCCCGACACCCCCGGCCTCCACGCCAATAAGCTCGGGGCCCCGCCCGATGAACGGGCGGAAGATGCCGATGGAGTTGCTCCCACCCCCCACGCATGCCACCACCCTGTCCGGCGGGCGGCCCTCCGCGGCCACCGCCTGCTCCGCGGCCTCCCGGCCGATCACGCACTGGAACTCGCTAACCATCGCCGGGAACGGGTGCGGCCCCACCACGGAGCCCATGCAGTAGTGCGTCGTCCTCACGTTGGTGACCCAGTCCCTCAACCCCTCGTTAATGGCGTCCTTGAGCGTCCTGCTGCCGGTCGATACCGGTACCACCTCGGCCCCGAGAAGCTCCATGCGGAAGACGTTGGACTCCTGCCGGGAGATGTCGACCTCCCCCATGTAGACAACGCAGTCCAGGTCCATCAGGGCGGCCGCGGTGGCGCACGCCACCCCGTGCTGGCCGGCACCGGTCTCGGCAATCACCCGCTTCTTCCCCATCCGGGAGGCGAGCAGGCACTGGCCCAGGGTGTTGTTTATCTTGTGGGACCCTGTATGACATAGGTCTTCCCGCTTGAGGTATATCCTGGCTCCCCCCAGTTCCCGGCTCATGTTCCGGGCGTAGTAGAGAGGCGTGGGCCTACCGGCGTACTCCGTGCGCAGCCGGTCGAGACGCTCCACAAAAGACTGGGAAGCCATCGCCTCGCTATAAGCGGTCTTGAGTTCCTCAAGCGCCCACATCAACGGCTCGGGGACGAACCGCCCCCCGAACTCCCCGAAGTAACCACTTTCTCCCATCACCGGTCCCGTGTTCTCAGTTCTCATCTTCAACTCTCATTCACCTCGTATTCCGCCTTGCGCGCCCTCTCGATGAAGCTGTACATGAGCGCATGGTCCTTCACTCCCGGGGACGACTCCACGCCACTTGCCACGTCCACTCCGTACGGCCGGAGCGCGGAGATCGCCTCCCCCACGTTCCCGGGATCGAGCCCCCCGGCGATGATCAACGTTCGGCCGGGCTCAAGCAGCCTGACCAACTGCTCGTACGGCTCACCCTCGTGACCGTTACCTCCGGAGAGGTAACCGTCAAGGAGCAGGGTCCTGCCGCGGTACATCCCTGCATGGACCAGGTCGGCATCTCCGTTCAACCGGAGCGCCTTGATGACGTTCTCCCCTACCAGGTGCCCCGCTCCATAGATACGCTGGCATTCGAACGCCGCTGCATCCACTCCGGCTGCGTTCCGCTCCCTCGAAGTACTAGAGAAGTACGTCTCGGTCGCGCGCCTTGCCGGAGCGGCGCTTCGACGCTCTCGGTGCTTAACCGTATCTATGGAACGGGACACTGACTCACAGTACTCCTCGTCCTCGTGCCCGTGAAGCTGCACCAGGTCCAGGCCGCAGTACTCGACCGTTCGCCTCACCTCGTCCAGGGTGCTGTCCACGAAGACCCCCACCCGGGAGGGCCCCCACGGCGCTCTGCGAGAGATCTCCCTGGCCTCATCCGGGGTGACCCTCCTGGGGCTGTCGGCGAAGATGAAACCAATTGCGTCGGCGCCGAACCGGTAAGCGGCTACGGCGTCCTGGAGCCTGTTTATTCCACAGATCTTGACCCACACCGCTCATCCACCTCCCCCAGTAACTCCCGGATCTTCATCACCGGGTCCTCCGCCCTCATCAGCGCCTCTCCGATCAGGACGGCGTCGACCCCCATATCCTCCAGGCGTTTTACCTGCTCCCTTCCGGTGACCCCGCTCTCACTCACCACCACGGTGCCTGGCGGTATGTACGGCATGACCCTCCCGGTGGTGCCCAGGTCCACCTCCAACGTGCGGAGGTCCCGGTTGTTTATCCCGATGATCTCGGCTCCCCCCTCCAGGGCCTTCCCGACGTCCCCGGCGCTGTGGACCTCGACCAGGCATTCCATCCCCAATCCGGCGGCGTACTCGGTAAGTTCCCGAATGCGCTCCGCGTCGAGCGCCGCGGCGATCAGGAGAACCGCAGAGGCCCCCCGGGCCCGCGCCTCCAGCACCTGGTACGGCTCGGTGATGAAGTCCTTCCTCAGGACCGGAACCCTCGCCGCCGAGGTCGCGCGGGCCAGGTCGCCCATGCTGCCGCCGAACCTGTAGGCGCAGGTAAGGACCGACACCGCGGACGCTCCACCCCGCAGGTACGCCGATACGGTGGAGGCAACGCTCACGTCCTCTCGTATCGCGCCCCGTGACGGGGAACTCCTCTTTATCTCGGCTATTATCCGCACGCCGTCCCCCCGCGACGTCACCGCCCCCTTGAAATCCGGCGGGGTGGGCGTATCGAGGACGATGCGCTCGAGAAGCGCCACCGGGAAGAGCTCCATCCTCTCCCGGGCCTCCCGCATGGCCGCCTCCACCGCGTCATCCAGAAACATCTTCTTCACCCCCGTGGCGTGAGAACTCCACAAGCGCCTCCAGGCGCCGCGCAGCCTCCCCCGACTCCACCGCCCGCCGGGCGCGCTCAACACCTTCCTTAAGCGAGTCCGCCTTGCCCCCGGCCACCACCGCGAACGCGGCGTTGGCCACGCTTATGTCCAGGCACGGCCCCTCCGCGCCGGAGAGCACGTCCCTGATTATGGACGCGTTCCGGCCCGCCTCCCCCCCGGTAAGGTCGCCGGGCCGGCAACGATCGAGCCCCAGGTCCTCAGGGGTCACCACGTAGCGGGAGGTGCGGCCGTCCGCAATCTCGCATACCGTGGTCTCGCCGGCCAGCGTGAATTCGTCCATCCCGTCGCTGCCGTGCATCACGAACGCCCGCTCGGTCCCCAGCCCGGCGAGAACCTCCCCCATCAGGGGAACCAGTTCGCTCCTGCTCACCCCCAGGACCTGGGCTCGCGCCCCCGCCGGGTTGACCAGGGGGCCGAGCAGGTTGAACACCGTGGGAACCCCGAGCGACCTCCTGGCCTCCACCACCCGCCTCATCGCGGGATGAAACGTGGGGGCGAAAAGGAAGGCGATACCGACGGTATCGATGCACTCGCGGACCCTCTCGGGGTCCATCGCGATCTCCACCCCTAACTCCTCCAGGACGTCGGCGCTTCCACAACGAGAGGAGACGCTCCTGTTTCCGTGCTTTGCCACCGTCACCCCGGCGGCGGCGGCTATGAAGCCCGCGGCGGTTGAGATGTTGAAGGTGCCCTTGCGGTCACCTCCGGTGCCGCAGGTATCGACCAGGTTCCCCGAGTCGGGCCGGATGGGGACCGCCACCTCCCTCATCCCTTCCGCGAAACCGGTTATCTCCTCGCGCGTCTCGCCCTTCATCTTCAGCGCGATCAGCAGCCCCGAGATAGCGGCGTCACTCACGTCCCCGCCCAGTATCTCCCTCACTGTGCGCCTCGCCTCGTCCCGGCTGAGGTCCTGCCGGTCGGTCAGCCTGGCTATCGTCTCGGTTATCATCGCAGGCCTCCTTACGCCTTCGCCTCGAGGAAGTTCCTGATGATGCGGTGCCCACCCTCGGTGAGTATCGACTCCGGGTGGAACTGGACCCCCTCGAGCGGCAGTTCCCTGTGCCTGATGCCCATGACCTGCCCGTCTTCCGTGTACCCGGACACCTCCAGGCACGAGGGCAGTCCTTCCTTTTCCACCACCAGGGAGTGGTACCGGGTCGCCTCGAACGGGTTGGGCAGCCCGGAGTAGACCGTGTGAGAGTCGTGGAAGATCATCGACGTCTTCCCGTGCACCGGGGCCTCCCGCCTGATCGTCGCCCCCATAACGTAACCTATCACCTGGTGCCCCAGGCAGACCCCCAGGATGGGGATTTCGCCGCAGAGGCCTCTGACGGCGTCACACGATACCCCCGCCTCCTCGGGCCTTCCCGGGCCCGGTGAAACGATGAGGTGGGTGGGACTCATCCGGCGCAGGTCCGGCACCGTCACCTCGTCGTTCCTGACCACCGTTACACTCGCCCCCAACTCCTCGGCGTACTGGGCCAGGTTGTAGGTGAACGAATCGTAGTTGTCAAGTATTAGCACCCTCGGCCTCATGAGCCGTCACCCCTGGCCGCCTTTACCGCCCTTATGAGCGCGCGGGCCTTGCTCCGTGTCTCCTCCCACTCCAGGGAGGGGACCGAGTCGGCTACGATGCCCGCCCCGGCCTGTACCCACGCCTCTCCGCCTTCGACCACCACCGTCCTTATCGCGATGCAGGTGTCCATGTCCCCGGTGTAGCTCAGGTAGCCGACAGCCCCCGCGTAAGGGCCTCTCCTCTCCCGCTCGAGATCGTCGATTATCTGGCACGCCCTCACCTTTGGCGCCCCGGATACGGTCCCGGCGGGAAACGACGCCCTGAACAGTTCGTAATTGCCCATGCCCTCCTTCAACTCGCCCTCCACCCTGCTTACCATGTGCATCACGTGGGAGTACATCTCCACCTCCATGAGGCCTGTGACCTCCACCGTCCCGGCCCGGCAGACGCGACCAAGGTCGTTCCGCGCCAGGTCCACCAGCATGACGTGCTCCGCCCTCTCCTTGGGGTCCCCCTCGAGCTCCTCGGCCAGCCGCGCGTCCTCCCGCTCGTCGGCACCCCTGGGCCTGGTACCCGCTATGGGCTTGATGACCGCGTTCCCCCCCCGGTTGGTTACCATCGGCTCCGGCGAGGATCCGACCAGGCACATCTCCGGCAGTTCCAGGTAGAACATGTACGGGGACGGGTTCTCCGAGCGAAGGAACCGGTAGATCGCCAGGGTGTCACCGTCGAACGGCACCGTGAACCTCTGCGAGAGCACTATCTGGAACGCGTCACCGGCCATTATATGCTCGCGCGCCGTCTCCACCGCCTGCTCGAAACTCTCCCGTGACATATTGCGGCAGACGCCGGAGAAATCGTTGGGCCCGGGCTGCCCTATCGCCTGGCCGAGGCCCACCGGGAGGGGCGCCTCGAGCCTCGCCACCATCAGGGCGAGCTCATCCAAGGCCTCCCGGTGCCTCTGTGCGCACTCGTCGCGGCCGTGGGGGACCTCCGAGAGAACCCCCAGCCGGACCCGGGAGCGCAGGTGGTCAAACACCACCACCTGGCGCGGGAAGATGAACATCATCTCGGGGAGTCCGGTCGCCTCCCCTGAGAGTGCCACCTTCTCGATACAGGGAATCACGTCGTAGGCGAAGTAGCCGACCGCTCCGCCCCCGAACGGGACCGACTCGTCCGGCAGGAAGACACGGCTGCCCTCCACCAGGCCAAACAGGTTGCCCACCGGGTTGCCGGGCAACTCCCTCTCGCCCCTGCCGTCCGATACCAGTAAGGTCCCGTCTACGGCCCTCGCCCTCAGGGCGGGGTTGAAGCCCAGAATCGAGTACCGCCCCCAGCGCCGGCCCCTCTCGGCGCTCTCCAGCAGGAAGCATGGCTCGTCGCCCTTGAGCTTGATGAACGTGGATATCGGGGTCTCCAGGTCGCAGGACATCTCGGTCGTGACCATGGCAAGGTCATACGCCCCGGCAAGTGAAATGAACTCCTCCTGCCCGGGCGAGACGGCTAACCCGGTCTCCCCGTCGCTGACAAAACTCAATGTTCGCTCCGCCATTCGCATCCTCCCGGTTCTCGATGAATGAAAAAGGCCGTGACCCGTGCCACGGCGTAAAAAACCGTGACCCCCAACCCTCAGGGTTCACGGCTCGCTTTCTATCTGTTTTCAGGCGCGGCTACGTGGACCCCTTATGTGGAGAACCACCACCAAAAGTTCAATTTCAGAGCCGTACCTGTTCTATGCATCGTGCGCCTATTCTAGAGGTCATCTTCCGTCAAGTCAAGTAAAGGGGAAACCCTTTCTACTTGAGGGCGGTCTCTCAGGCCGCCCTCTCAGGCCGCCCGGAGCAAACAATAAGCAATTTGAGGGCGGTCTCTCAGGCCGCCCGTGGCCAGTCTCTCAGGCCGCCCGTGGTCAGAAAAAGCCGCGCCTGAGAGACGCGGCTCAATTTGTGTATCGCCGCGCCGCGCATGAGAGACGCGGCTCAAGCTTGGGCTACCGGGCACCTGAAAACAGGCTCCTCAACTCACCCTTTAGCACCGAGTCGGCGGCGAGGACACCCGACATGATACAGTTGTAGATGCCTCCACCCAGGGCCGACTTGGAGCCGGTCGTGTAGAGGCCACGCAGCGATGTCTTGGGCCCGTAACGGCGGCCCCGGACCTGCCCTGGAATGAGGGCGTCGTCGTACCAGCATCCGTCGATCGACATCGTGTAACGCTCGTAGGTGATAGGAGTGGAGATATTGTACGACTCCACGTCGCTTACCAGGCCGGGGAACGCCCTCCTTGCCGCTTCCACGACCACCTCGGCGTACTTCTCCTTGATGGAGCGGTAGCGCTCACCCCTGACCCCACCGCTCTCGACGCCCCACCGTCCCATGAAGTCGTAGGGCACTCCCGGGACCAGCAGGTCCAGGCACGTCTTCCCCTCCGGCGCGAGGTCAGGGTCCACCATCGAGGGAATGGTGACCATGAAACCTATCTTCCCCGGATCAGGGTACCGGTCGGTAACGGATATCTCCTCGACCGCCTCCCTCAAGTCGTAAGAAGGCTGCACCAGGACGGAGCCGCAGGCGAACGCCTCGTCCTCGATCTTCTTCGCCATGCCCAGGTGCACCACCAGCCCTGACGTGGAGAGTTGCCGCTTCTCCAGTTTTTCCAGGAACGCCTCGGTGAAGTTCTCCCTGTCGACCAGGCGGAAGAACGTGCGCCGGGTGTCGCAGTTACTGACGACCACCGGGGTTGTGACTATGGCCCTGGGGTGCATCTCGACCTCGCTCACCATGCCGTGCTCGGTGTTGACCGAGGTTACCTCGTGGCCCAACAGCAACTCCCCGCCGTTCTCGGTCAGCGCCGCCGCGAGCCCGTCGGCCAGCCCCTGGTACCCTCCCACCGGGAAGTAGGCCCCGCCGGTGAACGCGCCCATCATCCCTATCATCCCCAGCGGCGATATCTCCCAGGGCGGTGTGCCCATCAAGTACCAAGGTGTCGAGAGGACCGCTTTCAGTTTCTCATCGGTGAAGTACTTGTCGAGCATGCCCTGGAACGTCGTGCGACCCACCATATACCGGAAGAAGCGCCAGTGTGCCAGTGGGTAGAAAGGGTATCTCAGCATCGAGCCGGCGCCTATTGGCCTTCGCATCATGCGGATATCGAGGCCTTTTTGGACACTGTTCACCGCCTTGAAGAACCGGTTGATGTTCTCCGTCTGGGTCTGGAAGCTGTTTTTCAGCTCCTCCTTGAACGCCTCGACATCGCATTCGACCCGTATATCGTGGTCGGGGTAGACGTAGCGCTGGTAAGGATCAACCCTGGCGAACTCCACCTTCAGACCGAGGTGGTTCACAACTCTGGTGATATCCCCACCCCAACCGCAGCCGGCCATCAGGTGCGGCACCTGGAACCGGTATCCCTTCCTCTCATAGGCGGTGACGTAACCACCCGGCCTCTTCCGCCTCTCGACCACCAGCACTTTGAGGCCTTCCCTGGCAAGCAGGGCGCCGCTTACCAGGCCCCCGATTCCCGCACCCACCACCACAACATCGTAATGGTCCCCGAAATCCGGCACCTGAGAGCCGGGCCTTTCTGATTCTGCCATCTCGCATCCCCCAGACGTGATCGATACCGCAAGCCACCTTCGGCAAAGGCGTTACTGCTATCCGGCTCCTACGAAACAAGGCGCCTTGCGTAGATGAGTTTCGCGCCTCTCTTCCTCTCCAGCCCCGTCGCTTTGCCCCTGCAGGTCGATACGCACAGGCCGCACCCGAAGCACATGTCCTGTTTGACCACGCCCTTCCCCCGGTCCACGACCCTGGCGTCGAACGGGCACCTCAGAAGACATGCGCCGCACTCCTCCACCCCAAGACAGACCGCCTCGTCCACTATCGCCTGCGACCTCCCCTTCCGAAATGACTGGTAGCCCCTGGCCTTCTGGGCCCGTAGCGGTATGCAGACCTCGCTATCGCAGTTGCACAGAACGTACGCGGCCCCCTCCCGTGATTGGAATCCGTATAACTGGTGCATGAGCCCGTGGCGGTTGAAGCTCTTGACCAGTTCCTCGGCCTCGGCCTGGTCTATCCGGTGGTAGAGCCCGGGATAGTGACGGAGGTAATCCTCGGCCCAGAGGCCGATGACCATGTCCGTGTTGTTGGGCACGTCGTCCGATAACATGTTCAAGGCCCTGCGGCAGGGACAGGTGCCTATGGCAACGGTGTGGCCACCCTCGAAGATCGAGCCCAGCATCTCGCGCACCTCATCCAGTGTGAGTATCTCCCCGTTGACGAACGACATCATCCGGCGGCTCATGAAATCCATGATACGCCTGGCGAACTCAAACCGGTACATCCAGTCATGCGTCGCCAGGTAGTTGACGATCCGCATCATGATGTGCTCGTACTTGGATACCAGCCACAGCAGGAGATACGGTAGATCCTGGTTGATCCCCGGTTCCTCGTGATCCATGTGCAGCAACAGGGCCTCTTCCACCAGTAACGGCAGGCATGAAAGGGACGTGGCCACGCGAACGGCCCTGTACGCTCTTCCCAGTCGTTTCATCCAGCCATCTCCTCGCATATCCAGGACCGCCTACGCAAACACGTCTATCATAACATCCAAAATATGGAAATAATTGGTTGCGCCGCGGCATTCGTTGTAATAGCCTCAACTACCGGAGCGGCATGAACCTCGGCCCCGCGCGCTACCTTACCGGTCGGGATTCAGGTGCCCAACCACCAGCAGCTAGTGTCCCGTCCCATAAATACGGTGACGCACCGAGAGCGTCGATGCGCCGCGGCGGCAAGGCGCGCGACCGAGGCGTACTATGGTGTACGGCGCAGGGAGCGAAACGAAGCTGTAGCAGATGCAGGGGCGTTCGAATGCCATTGTATTTATGGGACGGGGCACTAATAGAGCGAGGTGTCAGTGTAGTGACGTTGATAGAGCCTGACCTGGCGCAAGAGGTGGCGCGGCTGGCCCTGGCGACCGGCGGTGTTTACTCTGACGTCCTGTGCCAACGCCACACCGTGATGGTGGTCCGCCTCGAGGATGGAAAGATCGACGACATCTCGACCGGCCTCGAGGGCGGCGCCGGAGTCAGGGTCATCCAGGGCGACCTCGCGGCCTACGCCCATACCGATATCATGGACGCCGAACACCTCCGGCTGGCGGCCCGGACAGTTGCCGACGCGCTGCGTCACTCCGCCGGAGGGCCGGTGCTGGAGGCGGTCCCGTCCCGGCGAGAGGTGCCGGGCCCGGTCTGGGAACCGGGCGGGGGCACCCACGACATCCGCGCGGTGGTAGAGCACCTCACGAGCTGCGACGAGGCCGCGCGCGGGCTCGGCGATGAGATAAAGCAGGTGACCGCCATGCAAGCGAGCGTGCTCGAGGAGGAACTGCTGGCCAACAGCATGGGGGAACTGCGCTCGAGCACCTGCGGGCGGACGCGCCTAGTGGTCCAGGTGGTCGCCGGCCGCGACGGCGTCATCCAGGTTGGACAGGAGGCGCCGGGAGCCCTGATGGGCCCCGATTTCTACCGCGAGCACGACCCCGCCCAGGTCGCGCTGGTGGCGGGGCGCCGGGCCCTGACGATGCTCGACGCCCGGCCGCCGCCAACGGGACGGATGGCGGTAGTCATCAACTCCGGTACCGGGGGCGTTCTCCTTCACGAGGCCTGCGGCCACGGGCTGGAGGTCGACCACGTGCACAAGGGCGCTTCCGTATACGGGGGAAAGTTAGGGGAAAAGGTCGCCGGCCCCATGGTCTCCGCGTCCGACAACCCGACGTTTCCCGAACTCTGGGGTTCCTACGTCTTCGACGACGAAGGAACACCGTCCGGGGAAACCGTGTTAATCGAGAAAGGCACCCTTCGAAGCTACCTGTACGATACCCACGAGGCGATGAAAGACGGCAGGGCGAGCACCGGCAACGGGAGACGCCAGTCTTTCCGGTTCCCCCCGGTCCCGCGAATGAGCAACACCTATATCAAGCCAGGCGATGCCGACCCGGCCGATATCATCGCCTCCACCGGCGATGGGCTGTACGCCCGCAAGTTGGGGGGAGGGCAGGTGGACCCGGTCACCGGGGATTACGTTTTCTCGGTCTCCGAGGGGTACCTGATAGAGCGGGGCCGGCTTGGTGCCCCCGTGAGGGGCGCGGTACTCATTGGAAACGGGCCGCGTACCCTCGAGATAATCGACGCGGTCGGCAACGACCTGTCGTTCGAGGAAGGAACCTGCGGTAAAGAGGGTCAGGGCGTACCGGTTACCACCGGTGGGCCGACTTTCAGGATCGCCGAGCTAACGGTCGGCGGCACCGACGTCTGAAGGGAGGCGCGAGTTGATCAAGAAAATCGACAACCTGGGACGCGTGGTTGTGCCCAAAGGGTATCGCCAGATGCTGGGGTTGAAGCCCGGGGATCCCCTGGATGTTGATGTGGAAGGCGGCGTGATAACGATATCGCCGCACCAGGACGGGTGCGTGTTCTGCCGCGGGGCGAACGTAGCCGCCGTCTTCTCGAGGAAAAACATCTGCAGTGATTGCCTGGAGGGCATCGGATCTATTCCCGATGCTTGAGCGCCAGGTTATAGAGCCTGCTCCGAGATAGGCCCGATCCTTTCACCGCGACGGTGTCGACGGCATCCTTGAGTGAAAGGCCGTCAGCGCGCAGGCGCACGACCTCACCGAGCGCCTCCTCCTCCGTCACACCCTCCTCGACGGTCGATCCTTCCACCACCAGCACCAGCTCTCCCCTCACCGGCTCCTCCTCGATACGCTCTCTCACCACGGACGCGTTTCCCCGGATGACCTCCTCGAACCTCTTGGTGAGCTCCCGGGCCAGCGCTACCCTGCGGTCCCCCAGCACCTCCTCGATGTCCGCCAGCGTGCGGGCGATCCGCGCGGGGCTCTCGTAGAAGACGAGGGTCCTTCCCTCCCCGGCGAGCCCCTCCAGCGCCCTGCGCCTGGGCCCCTTCTTCCTGGGCAGGAACCCCTCGAAGGCGAACCTGCCGGTGGGTAACCCGGATACCACAAGGGCAGTCAGTGCTGCGTTCGGTCCGGGAAGCGCCTCCACCTCGATGTCCCTCTCCAGGCACATCGACACCAGGTGCGTGCCCGGGTCGGAGATGCCCGGGATACCGGCGTCGGAGACCAGGGCAACATCCTCACCACCCTCCAGGCGCTCGAGGACCTTACCGCCGGCCTCCAGCCGGTTCTCCTCCCGGTAGCTGATCATCGGCGTATGGATATCGTGCCGGGAAAACAGCTTGCGGGTCCTCCGGGTATCCTCGGCGGCCACCAGGTCAACCCGGCGAAGGGTTTCAATGGCCCTGAGAGTGATGTCCTGCAGGTTACCTATAGGGGTTGCGCACAGGTACAGCCTGCCGCGGCTGCCGTCTTTCAATCCCGCCCCCACCTTTAGCCGCGTCTCTCAGGCGCGGATCTGTTGTCGCCCCGGACGGACTGAAGTCCGCCCTCAAACACACCCTCTTGAGCCGCGCCTCAGGCGCGGATCCCCCACGCAAATTGAGCCGCGTCTCTCAGGCACGGATCCCCCACGCAAATTGAGCCGCGTCTCTCAGGCGCGGCCCCGGGCGGCCTAAGAGTCCGCCATCAAGTAGAGGGAGTCAGTCCCGCGGTATGGAGAAATACATCGCCCTCTCACAGATTATCGGCTTATCACAGGAGAGGGTAGTGGAGAACTCGGTATTGGTCAGACCATCTATCGCGTCCACGTGTATCGTGTAGCGGCTGTTGGGCCCGACGGGGTAGCTGGCGACCTTGATGGCGCCACCAGGCTGCAGGAAGTTCACGCCGACGGTGACCTCCTCGTTGTTCGGGTTCATGATGAGCACGTAGGTATCGAACTCGCCGCCGGTGTACCCCTCGGCAAGCGACCAGTTCATAGCCGCCTCCGGCACCCCCGGGGCGTCGGCTCCCCCAAGCCTCCCGTAGCTGTTGAAGTACATCGCCCGCTCCACTATCACCTCGGAGTCCGCGTCCACGTAGGTGGAGACCTCCGCCGATCCGAGGTCGGGAAGATCATCCACGTGTATGGAGAAACGCGAGTTGGGCAGCAGGCCGTACTCATAGTAGAAGTTCCGCCCGTCGCTGCGCATGAACGTCACCTCGGCGGTCACGGCCTCGTCGTTGGGGTTCTGTATCAGCACGTACTCGTCGAAGTCGCCCCCCGTGTACCCCTCGGCGACGTACCAGGTCTTCGAGGGTGTGGCTATCGCCGCGCAGGCGTTCCCGCCCTGCTTCCCGTAGTAGTCGAAGTACTGGGCCCTCTCGACCACAACCGGCTCGTCGCATGTCACCTTGACTGAGACCTCCGCGTCCACCAGTTCCGGTATGTCATCCACGTGCAGCGACAGCCGGGAGTGGGCCTTGATGGGGTTCTCGGTGTAGAAGTTCTGGCCGTCGGAGCGCATATACTGGACCCGCACGGTTCCATCGTAGATGCCGGGGTTCTGCACCAGTATGAACTCATCAAACTGGCCGCCGGTGTAACCCTCGGCAAGGTACCAGGTCAGCTTCGGGCCGTTCATCCCTATGGAGTCGCTACCCCCGGTCCTCCCGTTGTACACGAAATACATAGACCTCTCCGCCGCTATCAACTTGTCGGAGACCAGACGCGCCGAGACCTCGGTACTGTCGAGCCCGGGGATGTCGTCCACGTGAACCGTGAACCGCGAGAACGGCTCCACGGTGTACGTGTCGAGCAGCACGGAGCCGTCCGGCAGCATGTACGTCGCCTCCACCGATGCCGGTACCACGTTGGGGTTCATCATAAGGAGGTACTCATCGAACTCGCCGGAGGTGCACCCCTCGGCGAAGTACCACTCGTTGGAGACCTCGCTTACGCCCTGGCTGGCGTGCCCGCCGGTTATCGGTGGGGGCGGGGGCTCTGGCTCCGTCGGGTCGAAGTGCCAGCCTATGACATCAATCCTGGTCCCGTCCGGTGCCCACTTGTAAGCCCATTCCGCGTCCGCCGGGGACTGCCGGACACACCCGTGTGACGCCGGCTGCCCGAGCTGGTTGGCCCCGGTGTGGGTGCCGGTGCTGGGGTTGTACGGAAGAGCGTGCATCCCGGTGTCGGTGTAGAAGCCCATCCACCAGTAGCAGTAGGCGCCGCCGTACCTCTCGGAGATGACCAGGTACTCGTGGTAAAGCACTGAGAAGACGCCATGCGGGGTCGGGTAAGCGGATGTGCCCGTCGAGATGAGGTGCGACTTCACGCACACCTCGTTCTCGAGGAAGTACGCCTTCTGGTCGTAGGAGGAGAGGACTATCCTCTTGGCGTACTGCCCGCCTTCGCTCTTGCGCTGCCTCTCCGGCAGCGTCCCCTTCGCTACCGACGTCCCGTCGGTCTCCCTCCCGTCCTTCCCTACCAGGGTTACCCTGTAGTAGTAGGTGGAGCCGTCATCGAGGCCGGCGTCGACGTAGTCCATGGTTTTCCCGTGAACCATGTCAACGGCTCCGGAGAACACCCGCCTGAGCCCGGAGTCGGGCTCAGCCGAGCGATAGATGTGGTACTCCTTGACGCTTTCGGGGTCCTGGACCTGCCAGGTTAGCACCAGGCACCCTCCAGCGCTGGAGTCAGGCGTGCTCACGGCAAGGTCCGTCGGCGCCCGCGTGCTTCCGGCATTCGCGAGCGCGGGCGCTACCAGTGTTATCGCCAGGGCCGCAATCGCCACGGCCAGTATTAACTTGCTCTTCTTCAACATCAAAAAGTCCACCTCCGTGGGCTTTACGCCATCCCCAATATGGCACGAAAACCGGCCGACTGCCTACTCACCCAGTCCCCCGGCTCTTATAGATTATACCGCTCTAAGGGGATAATTTCTACCGTTCCTG
>JAHIPE010000268.1 GCA_018894655.1 Actinomycetota bacterium | reverse complement strand
TGGCATGCTGTCCATCAAATCTGGGTGATTGGACCTCGAGAAGAAATCTGCATGAAATCAGCTCTCATCGGGCCGCAAGCGGTTGAACTCTCACCGGCGGGAAATGCGGCTAATAACAGGTAAAGGAGGACGGCAGTGAGGCTGTTCATCGACACCGCGAATGTCGAGCATATCCGGGAGGTAAACGGGTGGGGAGTCCTGGACGGCGTAACCACCAACCCAACGCTGGCGTCAAAGGAAAACCGGAACTACCGTGAGTGCGTTCGGGAGATCGCGGGGATAGTAGACGGCCCTATCAGCGCCGAGGCGATATCGCAGGGCGCCGGGGAGATGGTGTCCGAGGCCCGCGAGCTCGCCGCTATCGCGTCAAACGTAAACGTGAAGATACCGATGTGCCCCGAAGGGTTGAAGGCCATCAAGGAGCTATCGGCGGAGGGGATCAAGACCAACTGCACCCTGATATTCTCGGCAAACCAGGCGATGCTTGCGGCGTCCGCCGGAGCCACGTTCGCAAGCCCGTTCCTGGGCCGCCTGGACGACATCGGGAACGACGGCATGAGGTTGCTCGCCGAGATAGTCGAGATATTCGAGTACTATGCCATACAGACCGCTGTCATATCGGCGAGCCTGCGCCACCCACAGCACGTGATCGGCTCGGCGCTCACCGGCGCCCACATAGCGACGATACCGTACAAGGTGTTCCAACAGATGGCCAGGCACCCGCTGACCGACAGCGGCATCCAGCGTTTCCTGGCCGATTGGGAGAAGATAAAGGACCTGTAAGAGAGCGCCGTAAGCAACTGCGCTCGCAGCAAGGAGGTAGGAGGGGTAATGGAGGTTGTCGACATGAGTGTGCTACAGGCGAAGCTGCTACCCGAGCTTCAGGAGATAGGGCTCGCCCTGGAAATAGACGGGGTCAAGAAGCTCCGCAAGAAGGAGTTGATAGGCGCCATCCTTATGGAAGCGGGAGTGGCGACCGAGGAGGAGTACCCTCTGAAGGAAGTGAAACCCCAGGTCAAAGAGGAACCCGAGAAGGAGGAAGAGGAGGAAGGGATTGGAAGCGGCATACTGGACATCCTGTCTGACGGCTACGGCTTCCTTCGTACCAACGGGTACCTTCCCTCCGAGGACGATATCTACGTTTCCATGTCCCAGATCCGGCGTTTTCGCCTCAAGAGGGGGGACGAGGTAAAAGGGCAGATACGCCCCCCCAAGGACTCCGAGAAGTACAACGCCCTTCTTCGCATCGAGGGGGTGAACGGGGACAAGCCGGAGATCGCCCAGAGGCGCGAACAGTTCGAGTCGCTGACGCCCCTATACCCGGATGAGAGGTTGCGGCTCGAGACCAGGCAGAGTTCGATTACCCCGCGGATACTTGACCTGATATGTCCCATTGGGAAAGGCCAGAGGGGGCTCATCATCTCCCCGCCCAAGGCGGGAAAGACCACGGTGCTGAAGCAGATAGCGAACAGTATCACGATAAACAACCCCGAGGTCTACCTGATGGTGCTCCTGGTTGACGAGAGGCCCGAAGAGGTCACCGACATGGAGCGCTCGGTCTCCGGGGAGGTGGTGTCCTCCACCTTCGACCAGCCCAGCGAAAATCACATCGCGGTGGCGGAACTGGTGCTGGAGAGGGCAAAGCGGCTGGTGGAGTACCAGCGAGACGTGGTGATACTCATGGACAGCGTCACCCGCCTGGCCAGGGCGTACAACCTGAGCACACCCGCCAGCGGCCGTATCCTGTCCGGCGGCGTCGACTCCACCGCGCTGTTCCCGCCGAAGCGTTTCTTCGGGGCGGCGCGCAACATCGAGTTCGGGGGGAGCCTCACCATCGTAGCAACCGCCCTGGTGGACACCGGAAGCCGGATGGACGAGGTCATATTCGAGGAGTTTAAGGGCACCGGAAACATGGAGGTACGCCTCGACCGGAAGCTCGCCGACAAGAGGGTGTTCCCCGCAATTGACATCGAGAAGTCCGGTACTCGCAAAGAGGAACTGATCATGGAACCCAAGGAGGCGGCCCAGGTGTGGAAGCTCAGGCCGGTCATTCACTCCCTTGACCCGGGGGCCGCGATCGAGTTGCTCATAAGCGGCATACGGAAGACCAAGAGCAACGCCCAGTTCCTGTCCCAGATAAAGGACCCCAGCCGCTAGATTGCCAACAAGTGGGGTAAGGCCTTATAGTGGTGTCTAAAGAGGGATCGCTCTCGGCAAGGCCTGACCCCTCCGGTCATCGACGATGATTCCCTGAGGGTACAGTTTGGGGGAGGATATTGAAGAAAGACATACATCCTGACTATATGGAGACCGAGGTCACCTGCTCTTGCGGAAACAAGTTCACGACCAGGTCAACAAGGCCCGAGCTACACGTCGAGATCTGCTCGGAGTGCCACCCGTTCTACTCAGGCAAGCAGAAGCTGGTTGATTCCGGCGGGCGTGTCGAGCGGTTCCAGAAACGTTTCGCCTCTCACCTTGACGTGAAGGAAGGCAAGCAGAAGGAGTCCCCGAGGAGTTGACCCGCTCATCACCTCCCGCCACCGACGCACGGGGCGAGCCGGACTCTCCCGACGAGATACAGGTCGGCGGCCAGGCCGTAATCGAAGGTGTGGTCATGCGCGGGCCGAAGAAATGGGCCCTGGCCGTGCGCCGCCCATCCGGTGAGATGTTCATCACCGTGAACCCCATCAACACCCTGGCCCAGAGGTACCCGCGGTTAAACCGATTTCCCCTGCGGGGGATCTTGGTCCTGGTGGACTCGCTGGTTATCGGGATCAAGTCCCTTTCCCTGAGCGCGAGCGTTTCCCTGGAGGAGCCGGCCGGCGAAGGGGAGGGGCCAGGGGAGGGGCTTTCGTCCTGGGAGTTCGCAATCGCCATCCTGCTCGCGCTTGTCCTTTTCCTGGGGCTCTTTATCGTGGCGCCTACGGTTATCGCCAAATCACTCGACCGGTTTCTCCCCAACACCATTCTCTACAACCTTGTTGAGGGCGGCTTGAGGATTACCATATTCATAGCGTACCTGGCGGCGATGTCACTCCTCCCCGATATCAGGCGGGTGTTCGAGTATCACGGGGCCGAGCACAAGGTGGTCCACGCCTACGAGGCGGGAGACCCGTTGACCCCGGAGTCCGCCGAAAAGTTCTCCGCCGCCCATATGCGGTGCGGAACCACGTTCGTACTGGTCGTCCTGGTCATAAGCGTTCTCATCTTCTCCCTTTTCGGCAGGCCGGCGTTATGGCTGAGGATAGTCGAGCGGCTGGCAATAATTCCTTTAGTGGCGGCAATATCCTATGAGATAATCAAGATGGCCGGAAAGCACGAGAACTCTCTGGTTGTGAGGGTGATAATGGCTCCCGGCCTCTGGCTACAGCGCCTTACCACGCGTAAGCCTGATACGGAGCAACTGGAGGTGGCGATAGACGCGCTGACCGCCGCTATGGGCAAGTAGCCGCCGGCGGGAAGGCGTCCAGGGGGAAGCCCCGGCAACGGCATGTTCGAGAAGCTGGAATCACTCAAGAAGAGGTTTGACGAGGTCAACCGGGAGATGGCTGATCCCTCGGTCGCCGCTGACGTGAAGGCGTACCAGGCGCTTGTGCGCGAGAGGTCTTCGCTGGAGGAGCTGGTTAACACCTACGAGCGGTACACTGACGCGGGGGAGGAGCTGTCGGACGCCCGGGGCCTCCTGGCCGAGGAGCAGGACCCGGAGATGGGCGAGTACCTGCGCTCCGAGGTGGGTTCGCTCCAGGGAACGCTCGAGGAGCTGCGAGAGCGCCTCAAGATTCTCCTTCTACCCAGGGACGAGTTCGCGGACAAAGACGTAATCGTCGAGATAAGGGCGGGAACGGGGGGAGACGAGGCGGCGATTTTCGCCGGCGACCTCCACCGTATGTACTCCCACTACGCCGAGAAGCACCGCTGGAAGCAGGAGCAGCTAACCTCCAACCCCTCCGAGATGGGAGGGTTCAAGGAGGTCATCTTCTCCCTGAAGGGCAGTGATGTGTTCCCGCGGATGAAGTTCGAGTCCGGGGTGCACAGGGTCCAGCGTGTCCCGGTCACAGAGTCCAGCGGGCGAATACACACGTCGACCGCGACGGTGGCGGTCCTCCCCGAGGTAGAGGAGATAGATATCAGCATAGAGCCCTCTGACCTCAAGATAGACGTGTTCCGCTCCACCGGCCCCGGTGGCCAGTCGGTTAACACCACCGACTCGGCGGTGCGCGTCACCCACAAGCCGACCGGCATGGTGGTATCCTGCCAGGACGAGAAATCACAGCTCCAGAACAAGGAGAGAGCGCTGCGCATACTCAGGGCGCGGCTGCAGGACGCCGCCCGCCAGCAACAGCGTGAAGAGGAGGCGGAGCAGAGGAGGCGCCAGGTCGGCAGCGGCGGGCGAAGCGAGAAGATCAGGACCTACAACTTCCCCCAGGGGAGGATAACCGACCACCGAATCGGCCTTACGGTACACAAGCTGGAGAACGTCCTGCAGGGCGATCTGGACAAGATAACGCAGGCGCTGCTCGAGGACGCGCAGGCCAGGGCGCTGAAGGACGAGGGTCAATCTTGAACGTCGTTGAGTCCATCGCCAAGGCTGCCCCTTTCCTGGACAGGCACGGTGTCCCCTCGCCGCGCCTGAACGCTGAGGTGCTCCTGGGGCATCTCCTGGGCCTTTCGCGACTGGACATATACACGGGATTCGACAGGCCCCTCTCGGACGCCGAAACGGGCATCTTCCGACTGCTGCTCATGCGGCGCGCGAACGGGTACCCGCTGCAGTACATGACGCGCGAGGCGGGGTTCAGGACAGTTGCGCTGGAGGTCGTGCCGGGGGTTTTCATCCCCCGCCCGGAGACGGAGGTCCTGGTGGAGAAGGCTCTGGAGGTGCTGCCCCAACGGGCCGCGGAGGTACTGGACCTGGGCACCGGGTGTGGCAATATCGCGGTCTCTATCGCCCTGGAGCGGCAGGACGCGAAGGTGACCGCCGTCGACAACGACTGGATGTCTGTTGAGCTGTGCAGGAGGAACGCCTTGCGCAACGGCGTGGCGGGAACGGTGAGGGCTCTCGAGGGCGACCTCTTCGAACCCCTGGAACCGGGACGGGAGTTCGACGCGATTATCTCCAACCCGCCGTACGTCCCGATCGGCAAGTGGGAGTCGCTGCCAATGGAGGTCAGAGGGTTCGAGCCGGTGGAGGCGCTGGTCGCCGGGGAGGATGGGCTGGACGTGATCCGGAGGATCATCCAGGGCGCCCCCGGACACCTCAAGGACGGTGGATGGCTCCTGCTGGAGGTGGACGAGACACAGGCGGAAAAGGTGGTCCCCCTCCTATCCTCCCCCCTTGGGGGGGATAAAAAGGGGGGGGCCTGGACCAACGCCGAGTACTTCCGTGACCTGGCGGGGCGCCCGCGGGTAGTCCGCGCCCGGTTGGCCGGTGCGGCGGGCCGGTGAGGTGGACAGTTGTTTACCGTACGGATCGAGCCGGGTGGCCACGAGCAACACGATGTTAAGAGCGTCGCCGCGATCCTCGAGAGAGGAGGAGTGGGGATACTTCCCACTGACACCGTCTACGGGATTGTCGCGTCGGCGTTGGACAGGAAGGCCGTCTCGCGCCTCCTCGAGATAAAGGGCCGGGCGCCCGACAAGCCGTTGCCCATACACGTATCGTCCGCCGGTGAAGCCGACACGCTCGCCTTCGCGGACGGGCCGCCGCAGGACGCCCTGATGGACGCATTCTGGCCCGGGCCCCTTACGCTGGTGATGGAGAGGCGCCCGGGTGTCGACATCCCGTTACAGCCGGCCGGTACGCTGGGGTTGAGGGTCCCGGACCACCGGTTCTGCCTGGAGGTTCTCCGGAGAGCCGGATGCCTGGTGGTGCCGAGCGCGAACCGAACCGGCAAGCCTCCTCCGGTCGAGCCCGCCGGCATATCGGTGGAGATAATGGACCGCGTCGACTTCTTCGTGGACGGTGGGCGCTGCCCGGGTGGGGTGCCATCGACGGTGGTGGACGTGACGGACGGCTTGAGGGTCCTCAGGGAGGGCGCGATACCGGCCGACGAAATAACGAGGGTTGCCGGGGGAGGTGCGCCGGGCGATTGAGGCTGCTGTTCGTTTGTACCGGTAACATATGCCGCAGCACGATGGCGGAGGGGATCGCCCGTTCGGCGATAAGTGGCGCCTACCCGGGACAACCGGGGCCGGTAGAGGTCGCCTCCGCCGGTATTGCAGGCCTGGACGGTGAGGAGCCGACGGCCGAGGCTGTGCGGGCAATGGAGGAGCGGGGGATCGACATCAGGGGGTATGTGGCACAGACGGTATCCCGAAGCCTGACGGCAGCCAGCGACCTGGTGCTGGTCATGGAGGAGAGGCAACGGGCGCACGTGTCGGCGCTGGCCGGGAGCGCGATGGTCCCCGTCTTCCTTCTGCTCAAGCTCGCGGAGGCAGCCCGGGTGGTTCTGAGGGCGGAGGGCCACGGCCTGGACCGCATCGGGCCTCGAGCGCTCGAGAGCGTTGTGAGCGTCGCTACTGTCATGGAGCGGAACGACGCCTGGGAGCTTCCCTCGCAACAGTACGAGGTATCCGACCCCATGGGGATGCCGCTGGAGTGGTACATCAGGGCCGCTGATATCATGGAAATCGCAGTGGGTGATATCCTCGAGGTCTTACTCGGCCCCTCCGCTTGAACCGCCAGACCCTACACCCTCTCTTGAGGGCGGTCTCTCAGGCCGCCCGGGGCTGAACAGATCCGCGCCTGAGAGGCGCGGCTCAAGGGGTGTGGGGGAGAGCCCACCCAAACTCTTGAGACCAGTCTCTTAAGCCGCCCGGGGCTGAACAGGACCGCGCCTGAGAGGCGTGGCTCAAGGGGTGTGGGGGAGTTACCGCGGCGGTACCATTACAGTATAGTAATATATGCCTCAGAGAGGGCGGTGCACCGAAAGGGGGAGGCCGCTTGGCGGGTGAAAACGTAGAGGTCATAGCGGTGGGGAGCGACCACGCCGGGTATCGCTTGAAGGGGATGCTGGCCGGTGAGCTATCGGAGATGGGTTACCGGGTACTGGACATGGGGACCGGCTCCGAAGAGTCCTGCGACTACCCTGATTTCGCCGTCAAGGTGGCCGAAGCGGTCAGAGAGGGAGAGGCGGACAGGGGGGTCCTCGTCTGTGGGACCGGCGCCGGCATGGCCATGGTGGCCAACAAGGTCCCGGGAGTGAGAGCGGCGGCGTGCAACGAGAGGTACTCCGCCGAGTTCACCCGGCTCCACAACGACGTGAACGTGCTTACCATGGGCGCCCGGATGATCGAGTCCGAGGAGGCCCTGGGCATCCTGAAGGTCTTCCTTGACACGCCGTTCGAGGGTGACCGGGAGGAGGGGGCCCGCCACCTGGGGAGGCTCGAGAAGGTGAGTAACGTCGAGAGGAAGTACTCGAAGTGAGGCCGCTGAGTTACAGGAGGGGCAGTTGGAGTTCCAACAAGAAGAATCCAGGTTAGTGTGGACAGACCCGGATGTCAGTACGGCGATACAGTGGGAGCTTGACCGGGAGGGGGAGAACGTAAACCTCATCGCCAGTGAGAACTACGCCTCCATGGCGGTCCTCGAGGCCCAGGGCTCGGTGATGACCAACAAGTACGCGGAGGGTTACCCCGGGCGGCGCTACTACTCCGGTTGCGGCCCGGTGGACATGGCGGAGAGCCTGGCGCTGGGCAGGGCGAAGGAACTGTTCGGTTGCGAGCACGTAAACGTCCAGCCGCACGCCGGGTCGCAGGCCAACATGGCGGCCTACATGGTCGCGCTCGAGCAGGGCGACACCATGCTGGCAATGGACCTGACGTGCGGGGGCCACCTGACCCACGGGGCGCCGTTCAACTTCTCCGGCATGCTCTATCAAACGGCCCACTACGGCCTGGACAGGAAGACGGAACGGCTCGACTACGACCGGATAGCCGATATCGCCGCACGGGAGAAGCCCCGGTTGATAGTCACCGGCTCCAGCGCTTACCCGCGGTCCATTGACTTCGCCGCTTTTCGGGAGATAGCCGACAGCGTGGGGGCCGCCCTGATGGTGGACATGGCCCACTTCGGGGGGTTGGTGGTGGGAGGCGTGCACCCGGACCCGGTGCCGTACTCCGACTTCGTGACCGGGACTACCCACAAGACGATGCGCGGGCCCAGGGGTGGGTTCATCCTCTGCCGCGAGGGGTATGGCCGGCGCATTGACGCGGCGGTGTTTCCCGGCATACAGGGAGGCCCCTTGATGCACGCCATCGCGGCCAAGGCGGTCTGCTTCAAGGAGGCGATGAGCCCGGAGTTCAAGGAGTACCAGGAGAGGATCGTCGCCAACTGCCGGGCACTGTGCGACAAGATGGCCTCGGAGGGCTTCAGGATGGTGACCGGCGGCACCGATACCCACCTGTTCCTGGTGGACCTGAGGCCGGACGGGATAACCGGGAAGGAGGCGCAGGATGTCCTTGACTCGGTGGGTATCAACGTCAACAAGAACGAGGTCCCATACGACGAGACCCCGCCGACGGTGACCGGCGGCATCCGGATAGGCACCCCGGCTATCACCACTCGGGGCATGCAGCCGGTGGACATGGAAGAACTCGGCCGGATGATATCGACAGCCCTCAAGAACATGGACGACGAGCGCGTGCTCCATCAGGTTCGCTCCGAGGTGAAGGAGTTCATCGGTTCCTTTCCACTGTACGGCGGCGAGGTCGAGTCCTCCCGGATAGACCCCCGCGACTGAAGCCTATTGCCCCCTCTCCGCATCACTCTCCCCTGTTTGAGGGCGGGTTCTTAGGCCCGCCCGGAGCCCACCCAAACTCTTGAGGGCGGTCTCTTAGGCCGCCCCCTGGGCTGAACAGAGCCGCGCCTGAGAGACGCG
>JAHIPE010000267.1 GCA_018894655.1 Actinomycetota bacterium | reverse complement strand
TGGTTAGGGGGTACGGCTACGACATCACCGGCATGGACGTGTGGGCGGCCTACAACCACACCATGAAAGCCGCCGAGAACGCCGATTGCAAGCCCGAAACATTTGAGCGCGTCCGCAAACTGGTTGGCAGCGAGACGTTCGATGAGCGGTTTGTCACCCAGATTATCGGCCGGGAACTCGGTTTGAGAAGGTAGCCACCCGGGGGTGGTTGTCCCTGGTTATTTTGCTTGCAGGGGCTGTCTTGGGGCATAATCGAGGAGGACAACAGGGTCCGTTCCGGGTAAAGGCCGGATGGCATCGTACCGGTTGGACAGGACGAGACGGAGACCACGGAGAGTTGACTTTGACTTTTATAGGCGCCCCTCAAGTTGAGGGTGGTTCTACTGGAGCGGGAGAAGGGCAACCGCCTGGTTCAGGTACTCGGTTCCTTCGTATATAAGCCGGGAGGACTCCTGGACTGCCCGGTCCGACCGGAGCACCTTCTCGCGGCTGGTGTCACGGAGAAGCTCCAGTCCCTGGATGCTCTCCGATATCGCCCGTGACAGGGTGACGCAGGCTTCCAGCAGAAGGTCATAAGATGCCTTGAACTCCTCGGGGGGGTCCACCTTTTTCACGATCTCACAGATTGCCGTGACCTCGCCCTGGTACGCTTGATACAGGGGTACATACTGTTCTGCTATTCGGTTGCCGTTACGTATGAGCTCCGCGCCACCGTTCACGGTATCTTCTCCGGCGGACTCTCGGGTTTCACCGGTGCCGGAGGCTCGGCCGGCCCCCGCCAGGGGGAGCGAGGTCACCTGCCGGGAGCGGGAACGGATATCCTTCCCGCCGGTTGCACGTGACAGGTAAGGCATCTCGGTTAGAAGCTCCAAGGTCGTCCCGGAGGCGTTGCTTGCGGTTTCTTCCAACCTGAGCGCGAGAGCCGAGAACCCCAGCATGTAGACGATTTCCGTGAAACGGGAGGTGGTGGCTATTGGTGTCAGGTCCTTCGCCCCATCCACTAGAGCGGCCCTGTTCGCCCCGCCGTTTGCCGCGGCGGACGCTATCCAGGAGACGGAGACGACGGCGATAAAGGCGCCGATAGTCATGAGAACACCAATCTTACTTTGCTTGGTGAGACCATGCCACCACCTGCGGGCGGCCCCGCCTTCTTTCGCCGGGGACAGGAACGGCGGGGGCGCGGGCGGACCGGCGTTTAGCTGGCGTACCGGCTCGGCCGGAATATCGATCTCCTCGGAGTTTCTCTTGTCCAACACCCTTCATACTCCCACTGTCGTCCATGCCTTGTCAGGCTGTCATGCACCGGCGCTTCTATAGAGACGGAATTAGTATTATAGGGTAATGTTATTGTCAAGACTGGAAATCGGGCCTGAGATAAAACGTTACCGCGCCGGGGTGGGAGGTTACTCATGGAAGTTGAAGAGGAAACAGGCCCGGGCTACGTGGCCCGGGGAGAAGGTGCCCCCATCCTCATGTTGCCCGGGATGGACGGGTGCAAGGAGTTCTGGCGCTTCCAGGTGGAGGAGCTGAGCAGGAAGTACCGGGTGGTTGCCTGAGACATTGCCCTGCGCCGGCCGCACTTCTCCAGCGGGATATCAGACTACGCGGTGGACGCATTGCGGATCATGGATTCCCTGGGGTTGGAAAAGGCGGTCGTGGTGGGGGAGTCGTTCGGTGGGATGGTGGCACAGCAGCTTGCCATTGCCCACGAAGAGCGCTTACTGGCACTGGTGCTGTGCAACACCATGGACCGCCCTATGGCAATGGCGCCGGAGGCCAGGACGCCCACCGCTATCCTTCCGGTGGCGACGATGCCGACCGCGGTGTCGCCCGCGGCAAAGAGGCCCCACTGGAAGCCTTCCCCGGTACTAACGATCGGGACGCCGTGGAATATGACGCTTTTACTCGGGCGCTTTTCTTTTGCTTTGTCCCGGCCCTTTCCTTTCACCGCGATCACTCCCTCTGGTTATTCCGTCCCGCCGCGAGACACTGACCAGGCTGTGAAGTAGAATAGTACAGGTTCGGTTCGATGTCTGCACCGGGTATAGCCGCCGTAGTCTTGATACTGTACGGGTCTGTTCGAGTTGGGCATTAAGCGGGAGGTGGAGTTGCAATGTCGCATGACGAGCTGAAATCGAGGTATGAGGGCCTGCCTATCACCATGGCGCTGCCGTTCGGGGTAAAGGTCGTGGACGGCAGGGTACAGCCCTCCTGGAAGATCCCGGAGAAGGTGATGGTGAAGGCGGCTATCACCGGAGCCCTGTTCGACCGGGAGCAGAACCCCACCCAGCCGTACTCCCCCGAGGAGATAGCCGCCGAGGCGATCGAGTGTGTCGAGGCCGGCGCCTGCTCCATCCACATCCACGTGAGGGATGAGAACGGGTTTCCCAGTGCCGACCGGGAGATGACCATGCGGGTGGTAGGGGCGCTGCGGGACCGCTTCGGCCGGGACGTCCATATCGACGGGGAGTGCCTGCTGGGGGCAACATTCAACGACATGCTGGAGCCCGCCTACGAGGATTACTACGAGGCGGCGGCGGTCAACACCACCGCGACGTACATGGGGGACACGCTTTTCTGCATACCCCGCCCCACCGCGGTGGCCACCGTGGAGGTGCTACAGGAGACCGGGCACAAGCCGCAGATCGCGGTCTACAACCAGGGAGATGTCGATAACGCCTACCGGTGGCTCATCGAACCGGGGGTGATTGAGCACCCTATCGAGTGGGCCATCGTACCAGGCGTGCCTGGCTGTGCGCCGATGTGGGACCCTCTGTCCATGTGCGAGACGCTGGTGACGTTCGTCAGGAGGATCCGCGAGGTCGATCCCGCCAAGGAGCCGTTTGTCTGGGTAGCCTCGGGGGGCAGGGCGTCCTCGTACCTGACGACGCTCGCGATCTTGCTGGGCCTGCACGTGCGGGTGGGCAAAGAGGACACGTTGTGGCGGTACCCCCATACCGATGAGATCATCTCCCGCAACGCCGATGTGGTGCGCGATACGGTGGCTATAGCGAAACTGCTGGGCAGGGAGTCGATGACCGCCGGGGAGTACCGGAGCGCGGTATCCCCGCAAATTTGAGGTTCTCAACCTGCCCGGTGCGCGGAGGGCGACTGAGAGTCGCCCCTCAACCCCTCAAGTCGCGCCTCAAGGGGTGTTAACCTTAGAGATCGCCCGAATCGCCCTTCTCATAGATGGGAAGACCGCGACGCCGGCGTCCAGAAGGGTGGAGCGTAACCGCCTTAGAATCTCCTCGAACGTAAGGTCGTCAGGGTCGCACGAACGTGAGTACAGGGCCACCGCAACCGGTTTCCCGCTCCGGCGCCCGGACTCTACCAGGGCCTCAACCGCCGCGCCCAGCCCTTCTTCACCGGCGATGCTGTAGGCGAAGTTAACGGCGAGGTCGAAGACAAGGACGTCTGTGGTGGGGTTCATGGCGGCCTCATGCACGGCGCTCTCGAAGGCCGGGAGGGGAATAAGCGGGGCGCCGATGTCCATGGGGTTTCCCGCAACCGCCCCGGCGCGGCCGAGTGCCTCCTCCATCCGCGAGAGCGTTTCGCCTGCCAGGGGTGGCACCTCGAGCCCTTCCTCCTCAGCCAGGTCAGCGCCGTAGGTGCCGAGCCCGCCTCCTCCCCCGGAGATGAGCAACCGCCTTCCCGGGTTACTGCCCATGGTCTTCAGGGTGAGTATAATGTCGCACAGTTCCTCCACGCCCGATGCATCGATGGCCCCGCACTGCCGCATCAACGACTCCCATATCTCCGATGACCCTGCCAGCGACCCGGTGTGGGAGGCAACCGCCTTGCCGGCTGATTTCCCCTTTCCGACCTTCCAAAGCACGACCGGCTTCGACGCCGCCGCTTCCCTCAGGGCCCCGGCGAACTCGTTCCCGTTCCTCACACCCTCCAGGTAGCCGGTGATGATCTCAGTACTGTCGTCCAGGGTGAAGTACCTCAGGAAGTCGGTTTCATCGAGGTCCGCCGCGTTGCCGTAACTGACCACCGCGCTGAACCGTATTCCCAGGCTTCTACCCAGGCGGGCGACGTGGGCGCTGAAGCCGCCGCTCTGGGAGATGAACGCGACATCCCCCGGCGTGGTCGAGAAGTCATGCCCCGGCAGGAGGGTGAGGTGGTTTCGGGGGTTATATATGCCGAAGCAGTTGGGTCCGATTAACCTGAAACAGCCCTCCCTGGCGAGATCCAGTGCCTCGTGTTCCAGTTTGAGGCCGGATTTCCCGATCTCGCGGAAACCCGCAGCCATTAAAACGACCCCCTTGACGCCAGAGGCGGCGCAGTCCCGCAAGACATCCATCGATAGATGGGCGGGAACCGTGATATAGACGAGGTCCGGTGGTTCGGGGAGCGAGGGCAGGTCGGGAAACGCCTCTCTCCCCATGATCTCCTTCACACGGGGGTTCACCAGGTACACCTGTCCGGTAAAGCCCATGGAGAACTGCGAAAGGGCAAAGAGGTAACCGAACTTACCGGGGTTGTTGGAGGCACCTACGATAGCGATTGACCGCGCGTTGATTATACTGTCGATCTGATCGAAGTCGAATACCAATAGCTCACCTCAATTCGGCCTGCTGGATTATAGCATGGCGTGGAGGGCCGGTTCAGAGCCGGCCCGGAGGGCGGAGGGCGATGGGAAGAGGGCGACTGTTCCGCCAGGTGACCGCTTGAGGAACGCCACCCGGGCCTGCGCCGTCTATGAAGGGGAAAAGGGTGGCGATAGCGAATGAACTCAAAGCAAGCAAAGCAACGGATAACATTGCAGGCGGAAAGGCGGAATAGAGTAGATGCGAGAGGTCCTGGCAACGCTCCTGTTGGCGCTCCTGGTTTCGGCGGCCCTGGCCGGCGTGGGGTGTGGGGAGAAAGAGGAGTCGAAGGTGCCGGAGAGAGCAACTCAGGAGACAACCCCTGAGGAAGTGCCCGAAGAACCCCCGCCCGCTGAGGAGTTCGTCCAGGAGCAGTTCGCTTTCAGGAGTTGTATCAACTTCGTTCGCATCGAGCCCGCCAACAACCAGTTGCTGACCACCCCAGTTGAAACGGTTACGGCCTACTTCAGCCATGACCTGGGAGGCGGTAGCTTTATTGAGGTTACCAGTAACGGCATTGATATTACTGACGGCCCGATGGTGATCGCCCCTGATATCAGGTCGGTGAGCGTCAAGGTCAACGCCGACAGGACCGGCAACTACAAGGTCGCTTTCACCCCATACTTCCCGTGCGGATACTACGAGACCGGAAAGTCCGGGTTCTCGGTCAAACTCGAGTAACAGTGGGGTAACTAACAGTTCACTGTTATGATGACATATGTGTAATATTAGGATATTATATACATGAGGGGAGGTGAAGCGGTTTCATCTTCTTCTCCGCCAAAGACCCCTTCCTTCAGGTGGAGGATACGGGCGGTCTTTCTGTCCTTCTGGTGTGGTATAATATAGTAACAGGTAAGGCACCTTGAAAGACCAATAGCGGGTTGTAACAAAAAGGTTGTTGCGTAAAATTGGCAACCGCCCAGTCGGCGTGAAAGAAGTTGAATCAGCTGGTATACGGCTCGCCGTGAGTTCCACGGAGAGGGTAAACGGACGTGGAGACGATGTAAGACCTCCCGATTCTGAGAGGCGAACGTCTGAGAAGCGTCAATCAGGAGAGATGGCGCATTTGTCATCATTCTGAGGAACGGT
>JAHIPE010000266.1 GCA_018894655.1 Actinomycetota bacterium | reverse complement strand
GGCGCGGATCTGTTGTCGCCACGGGCGGCCTGAGAGACCGCCCTCAAGGTAGGGAGAGGGCGCGGATCTGTTGTCGCCACGGGCGGCCCGAGAGACCGCCCTCAAGGTAGGGAGAGGTAGGAAAAATCTGAAAGGTAGAATAACGTCATGGGAAAAAGCGAGGGCGGCGAGCTAAAGGTTTCGTTCAGGTTGAAACGGGACGCGGCATGCGGGGAGATTGACGACTCCCGCCGGGGCAGTGAGGTCATACTGAACGGGTGGGTGGCCAAGAGGCGTGACCACGGCGGGCTCATTTTCGTGGACCTGCGCGATGACACCGGCGTGTTGCAGGTCGTTTTTGACCCCAGGGCCTCGGAGGAGGCGCACGGTGTGGCCGAGAGCATCCGGCCGGAGTACGTCCTGGGGGTCGCCGGAGAGGTCCGCCGGCGCCCCGACGGCACCGAGAACCCGTCGATGGCCACGGGAACGGTCGAGGTTCTTGCCGGTGACGTGGAGGTGATCAACCCCTCCATCACCCCGCCGTTCGAGATAAAGCCCGAGACCAACGTGGACGAGAAGATCCGCCTCAAGTACCGGTACCTGGACCTTCGCCGCGACGACCTCCACCAGGTGCTCAAGGTCCGCCACCGGATAGTCAAGGCCGCCCGCGATCACCTCGACTCCGAGGGGTTTATCGATATAGAGACCCCACAGCTCACCAAGAGCACCCCGGAGGGCGCCCGCGACTACCTGGTGCCGAGCCGGGTGCAGCCCGGACGCTTCTACGCGCTCCCCCAGTCGCCGCAACTGTTCAAGCAGACGTTGATGATATCCGGTTTCGAGCGTTACTACCAGATCGCGCGGTGCTTCCGGGACGAGGACCTCAGGGCGGACCGCCAGCCGGAGTTCACCCAGGTGGACATAGAGATGGCGTTTGTGGACGAGGACGACATCATGGGGGTGGTGGACGGCCTAATGGCGGCGATATTCGGAGCGGTAGGCAGGAAGCTCGAGATCCCTACCCCGCGCATGCCCTACAGCCGCGCGATAGAGCTTTACGGCACCGACCGTCCCGACCTCAGGTACGGCCTGAACATGGCTACCCTTGACGGCGTGTTCGAGGGGACCGGGTTCAAGGTGTTCGCGGGCACTCTGAAGTCGGGCGGCTCGATCCGGGGGATGAGGGTCGAGGGGGGGCAGTCGATGACCCGCTCGGACCTTGACGGATGGACCGGCAGGGCCCGCGAGTTGGGGGCGGCCGGCCTGGTATGGTTCGTGCTGGAGGAAGGCGGCCTGAGGTCCCCCGTCGCCAAGTTCCTCATCGAAGAGGAGAAGGACGGGCTCACCTCGGCCCTTCGAATGCAGCCCGGTGACGCGGCGTTCCTGGTGGCGGGAGACCGCGGGATGTGCGACGAGGTGATGCACCAGTTGCGTACCGACGTCGCGAAGAAGCTCGGCCTCGCCGGTGACGAGTTTCGCCCGACCTGGATCGTGGATTTCCCCCTGCTGGAGAACGACCCGGAGGCGGGAAGGTACAGGTCGCTGCACCACCCGTTCACCAGCCCCACCGAGGAGTCGCTGGCGCTCCTCCCCGACGAACCGCTGGCGGCGCGGGCGAGGGCTTACGACATCGTTATGAACGGGGTGGAGATCGGCGGGGGGTCGGTGAGGATACACCGCCGTGACGTCCAGGAGAGGATGTTCGGCCTGCTGGGCATCCCGCCCGAGGAGTACCGGTCACGGTTCGGCTTCCTCCTGGAGGCACTTCAGTACGGGGCTCCACCTCACGGGGGTATCGCCATGGGCCTTGATCGGCTGGTGATGTTGCTGACCGGCCGCGACACCATAAG
Source organism: Actinomycetota bacterium (assembly GCA_018894655.1). Taxonomy (GTDB): domain Bacteria; phylum Actinomycetota; class Geothermincolia; order Fen-727; family Anoxymicrobiaceae; genus JAHIPE01. The sequence continues at coordinate 5,492 of JAHIPE010000266.1, read as the reverse complement.
GGAAACCATAGCGTTCCCCAAGACACAGTCGGCATCGTGCCTGATGACCGGGGCCCCCGACGAGGTCGCCCCAGGCCAGATAAGGGACCTCGGACTCAAGCACTCTTTCGAGTAGCCTGCGCGCGCCGACCTCACTGGAATCTGATAACCCGTGCAAACGTGACGGATGAGCCGTTCTCGCGAATCGTCACCGACAACCGGAGCCCATCGGCCTCGATGCCCGGCGCTTCCGGGGAAGCAGTTACTTGCCCGGCGATGACGGCCCCACGCTGGGCGTCAGATAGGTACTCAACGTGGAAGGCGAGCGGGTCGCCCTCATCGAGGAGATCAGTGAGCTCCAATTCCCGCGGAGGCAGGTCGGGCGAGGAGTAGACCCGGGCAAGCAAGCGCCGGCTTTCCTCCCCGGGCCGGAAGATGAAGACGCGCTCCAACCCGGTTGAACCGTCTGCCTCGAAACACCCGGTGGCACGGTCGCCGTCGAGGTCTTCCCGCAGGTCAAGCGTCGCGTATATTCCACCGGTGAGGGAAATCCCCCCCGGCACCTCTTCCACGCTTATCCACCGGGCGCCCTTGACGATAACCTCCAGGTTGTCCAGCAGGCGTTCCCCCTCCCGCGCCAAGACCCCCTTTACACCGGCGGGGTCCCGGGAGTCCACCGCGCCTCCCACCAGCAGGACGACGCCCACAAGCAGTACGACCGTAAGCGCCAGTGGGATTATCGTATCGGAGATCGTGGATCCTCGCTTGCCCCCAGTTGCTCTTTTCCGGTGTTCTGTCGGAACAACGATTGCCATCACCTCGTCTAGTCATCAATCCCCCCAACATTAATCAACAAGGGCGAATTGTTCAAGCGGAAAAAGGTCGCAGAGCACTTCCGGCAAACCCAAACTTGAGGGCGGTCTCTCAGGCCGCCCGGGGCGACAACAGATCCGCGCCTGAGAGGCGCGGCTCAAGAAGTCTTTCCCCGCTTGAAGCAGTCGCATGTCCACGGCGGGCCGGTTGAAGAATCCGTTTAGCTTACGATCTGTTGGTGGTACCGAGAGCGCTGTGATATATTTACCAGCAACACTTAGCGGGTACGGCTTGCAATACTATTGGTTGGTAAGTACGCCTCGAGGAAAGGAGTGTCCTATGTCCGCCGGGGAGGTTTCAGGGCTTATTGCCGCTATCGCCTTTGCCCTGATGTCGGTCTTCACAGTCTGGTTGCTTTACCAGTTGGTAAAGACGATGGGCATACTCAACCAGTTTCTCGACGAAGTCAGGGTTGAGACGGTTCCGTTGATGACCAGGCTCCAGATTACCATGGACCACGTCAACACCGAGTTGGACCGCGTGGACGGGATACTTACCGCCGTGGAGTCCATGTCGGAGAAGGTGAACAACGTCACCAAGGTGGTACAGGAAGTCGTCACCTCCCCGGTGGTGAAGGCCATCGGCATCGGCGCCGGAGCCGGCAAGGCTTTCGGCAAGTGGAGGAGCAGAAAGTAAACCACCCTCAAACCCCTTGAGCCGCGTCTCTCAGGCGCGGATCTGTTGTCGCCCCCCCACCCCTTGAGCCGCGTCTCTCAGGCGCGGATCTGTTGTCGCCCCGGGCGGCCTGAGAGACCGCCCTCAAACCAAACCCATGCCCCATTATGCAACTGCCCGGGGCAGGTAACAGTCCGGGGTCAACTCTTATTGTATAATGGCTGCTATGATTTTCATCGGTGTGAAGGCGTAGACGGCACCAGGATCGGGCATCTTGACCGGAAAAGAGATACGGGACATCTTCATACGGTTCTTCGAGCAACGGGAGCACCGCGTGGTTTCCAGCTCTTCGCTGGTGCCCAACGACCCGACCCTGCTCCTTACCAGCGCTGGCATGGTGCAGTTCAAGTCGTACTTCCAGGGTGAGGAGAAGCCCCCCTATCGGCGCGCCACCTCTGTGCAGAAGTGCCTGCGCACCACCGATATAGAATCGGTGGGCATAACCGCCAGGCACAACACCTTCTTTGAGATGCTGGGCAACTTCTCCTTCGGCGACTACTACAAGGAGAGCGCCATACCGTGGGCCTGGGAGTTGGTGACCGTGGTCCTGGGCATCGATCCGGCGACCCTCTGGATCTCGGTTTACACCGACGACGACGAGGCCGAGCGCATCTGGAAGGACACCCCGGGTGTTGTTCCGGAGCGCGTTTTCCAGTTGGGCGAGGAGGACAACTTCTGGAAAATGGGTGCGACCGGCCCCTGTGGCCCGTGCTCGGAGATACTCTACGACCGGGGCGAGGAGTTCGCCTGCGGCCCCGACTGCCGGGCGGGATGCGACTGCGACCGTTTCCTGGAGCTATGGAACCTGGTGTTCATACAGTACGACCGCCAGGCGGACGGCTCCCTTGTCCCGTTGCCCGAGCAGAGCATCGACACCGGGATGGGCCTGGAGAGGGTGGCGGTCATCAAGCAGGGCGTAGCCACTATCTTCGAGACGGACTTGATAATGCCGGTGGTGGCTTCCATAGCCGGTCTCTCGGGGGTGGGGTTGGGGGACTCTCCGGCCACCGACGTATCCATCAAGGTGGTGGCGGACCATGCACGGGCCGCTACGTTCCTTATATCCGACGGAGTGGTTCCCTCCAACGAGGGAAGGGGCTACATACTCCGCCGCCTCCTCCGCAGAGCGGTCCGGCACGGCAGGCTGCTGGGCATCGGGGGTTTTTTCATAAACGGCCTCGCCGATGTGGTCGTTGAACTGCTGGGCGATGTATACCCCGGCTTGAAGGAGCACCACAGTCTCGTCAGCGGGGTCATAGCGGCGGAGGAGGAGCGATTCGGCCAGACCCTCCAGCAGGGGGTCGACCTGCTGGGCGGTGTTATCGACGACCTCGGGAGAAGCGGCGGGGATACCATCAGCGGAAAGACCGTCTTCTACCTGCACGATACACTCGGGTTCCCCCTCGAGCTGACCGAGGAGATTGCCCTGGACCAGGGCGTGAGCGTTGACCGGGAGGGATTCAATGCCCTGATGGAGGAACAGAGGGAGCGTGCGAGGCAGTCCCGCGAGACCGAGGTGGACGACGACCGTAACGTCCTGGCGGAGTTGTGCCGCGATAAGGGGCGCACGTTCTTCGATGGATACCGTTGCGCCACCGCCACCGCCACGGTGGTGGCCCTGGTGTCGGGGGGCCGGAGGGTGGAGGCCGCGAGTGGCGATGAGCAGTTGGATATCATCCTTGACCGCACTCCGTTCTACGCGGAGTCGGGCGGGCAGGTGGGAGACACCGGCACTATAGAGGGGCCCGGCGGCACCGTTGAGGTCGAGGACACCGTCTATGGGGCTCCCGGCCTGGTAGTCCAACGGGGCGTTCTCTCCGGCTCGCTCGCGGTGGGAGACGAGGTGGAGGCAGTGGTGGACACCGAGAGGAGGATGGCCATCTCCCGGAATCACAGTGCGACCCACATCCTGCACTGGGCGCTCAGGGAGGTGCTGGGCACCCACGCCAGGCAGTCCGGCTCCTATGTCACACCCGAGAGGCTCCGGTTCGACTTTATCCATTTCAAGCCGGTATCGCCCGGGGAACTCGGGGAGATAGAGAGGCTTGCCAACGACAAGGTGCTTGCCGACGTGCCGGTGGTCACGGTGGAGACCGCCCGGCAGGAGGCGATGGACTCGGGGGCGGTTGCCCTCTTCGGGGAGAAGTACGCGGACGATGTCCGGGTGGTGGAGATGGGGGAGTTCTCCAGGGAGTTGTGTGGCGGGATACACGTTGACCGTACCGGGCGCGTCGGGCCCATAAGTATAGTATCCGAGAGTGGAATCGGCGCGGGACTGAGAAGAATAGAGGCCACAAGCGGCCAGGAGACGCTTCGGCATTACAGGTTCCTGGAAAGCCTCGTGGGGGAGGCCGGCGGCCTCCTGAAGGTGAACAGCCACGAGATACCGGAGAGAGTCGCGGAGATCCTGTCCCAGTTGAGGGAACTGGAGAGGGGCAAGGCGAAAGAGGAGTCGAGGGATGTAGCGGGGAGGGCGCGGGAGATCGCCCGTGGAGCCCGGGTCTCGGGGGCGGTGATGCTCGCCAGGGTTGACGGGGAGGGCCAGAAGGCGCTCCGTGACCTTGCCGACATCATAATGAACGAGAACGACTGTGGGGTGCTGGCGATCGCCGGCGCGGCGGCCGGCAAGGCGCAGATCGTGGTAAAGGTCGAAAGGCGGCTGGCCGACAAGGGGCTGGACGCCCGGGAACTGGCGATCAGGGCGGGGGTGCTGATAGGCGGCGGAGGGGGCGGCAGGCCGGACATGGCTGTAGCCGGCGGGGGCCGTGTCGAGGGTATAGACGAGGCCCTCGATGCTGTCGGAAGCGCTGTCGCGGCCGCCCTGGAGGGTGAAGGTTGAGGATGATCGGGTTGGATGTGGGGGATAAGCGCGTTGGAGTGGCGGTAAGCGACCACCTCGGAAAGACCGCCCAACCCCTGGAGACACTGGAGAGGGGCGGCGGCTTCATGGAGCGCCTTGCCGGGCTTATCCGCGATACAGGCGCCGAACGCCTGGTGGTGGGGCTGCCGTTGCTGATGGACGGCAGGGAGGGAGAACAGGCAAGGAAGGTTCGCCGGTTCACCAGGGACCTGGAGGAGTCACTGGATGTACCGGTGGTACTGCTCGATGAACGGCTGACCTCGCGGGAGGCCCGGACCGTGCTCGAGGCGGGCGGGTTCAAGCGCCGCCGGGGGAAGGGCGCGACTGACAGGGTCGCGGCGGCGCTGATACTACGCGCCTATATGGACGGCCTTCCGGAGGAATGACCCTTGGCTGATCCTTTTGAGCACAGGAGCAGGGTGGATCGCCGGAGGGCGAGGGACAAGGCGCGTTCCCGTCGTAGGCGTAACGCCGCGATCGCCACGGCCCTGTGCATGGCTGCCGCGGTCTGCCTTGGCGTGGGAGGCTTTTTCATCTACCGGCACGTTGCGCGGAGCAAACCGCCGGAGCCGGAGGTATTCAGGGTGACCTTACCGGAGGGATTGACCATCAAGCAGACCGCCCGGAAGGTAGCGGCACAGACCGAAGGGACAATAACCGCCAGTGAGTTTGAAGCCGCGGCAAAGTCGAGCGGCTACGACTACGGTTTTCTCGAGGGAAGCAACGGAAACCTGGAGGGTTTTCTCTTTCCCAAGACGTACGAGGTAACCGATGAGGACACCACCCGGGACGTGGTGGTGATGATGCTCGACCAGTTCGGCAAGGAGACAGGCGCGCTTGACTGGGCACGGGCGCAGGCCTACGGCCTGACCCGGTACGATGTCCTGATAATCGCGTCCATGGTGGAAAAGGAGGCCAAGGTTCCCCAGGAGAGGCCGATCATAGCGTCGGTTATCTACAATCGGCTCAAGGCGGGAATGAGACTCCAGATAGACGCGACGGTGCAGTACGCGCTGGGGGCCTGGAAACCCGAGCTCTGCTACAGCGACCTCGAGGTGGACTCGCCGTATAACACCTACAGGGTGAGCGGCCTTCCCCCGGGGCC
>JAHIPE010000265.1 GCA_018894655.1 Actinomycetota bacterium | reverse complement strand
TCCCCGCGCGACCTCCTGAGCAGGCTCGAGACCATGGTGCTCATGTCCGACATCGACCTCGACCTGTCAGCGATCAGGCGACAGCTCGGCTCCGCGCTCGATCTCATCCTTCACACCGAGAGGAAGGCGGACGGCCGAAGGATCCTCGGCCGGGTCTTCTCGGTCTCCTGTACGTCCGATGACGACTACGGCATCGAGCAACTCTACGCGTCCACTTCCGGTCAACTGGCGGCGGGAGGCAGCGTGGCGGGGGGGGACCAAAGTTGAGGTGGTGCTCCCTGGCCGTGTTTATCTCCGCCTCTGTCTACTTCCTCTGGCGGCGGGGCCGGGCCCGTTCACGGGCAAAGGCCCTGCTTCACATGAGGAAGCACCTCGGGGAGGCGGCGAAACCGGAAAGCTCCGGCGGCGCCCGGCGCCGGCTGGCGGCTCTCCTTGGAAGACTCGACGAGACGCGCTATCTACACCGGCTGCGCGGCTCGGTGGAGGGCTCCGGCATCAAGCTGTCGTGGGAGAGCTTCAGGTTGATGTGGCTGTGGTCATTGGTGGTGCTGCCCGCCCTGACCGTCCTGCTGACCGGCAACGCGCTCTCGGCCCCACCCGCGGCTGCCTGCGCGTTCCTGTTGCCCGGCCCCCTGCTTTCCACCTTCCGCAGGAAGAGTGAGTTGAAAGCCCGCGAGCAATGCGACCAGCTCGCCGCGGACCTGTCGCTGTACCTCCGGTGCGGCATCCCTATCGAGGAGGCGGTGGCCCTCTGCGCGGAAGATTGTGAGCCGCCGGTAGCGGAGCAACTCGTAAAGTACCAGGGTGAAGTGGCGCTCGGGGCCGGGGACTCGGCGCTGCTGGAGCTTGTCGGGGCTCTTGATAATCCTGACCTGGACCTGATAGCGCAGGCGGTGATAACCTCTCGCGAAACGGGCTCCGACATCCGCGTGGTCATGGAGGCGATAGGCGAAGCGCTGCGCGAGAGGGCCGCCATAAGGCGTGAACTCGACTCCCAGACCGTGCAGGGAAGGCTCTCGGGACGAATCGTGGCCGGTCTGCCGTTCATCTTCCTGGGCCTCTCCGCGCTGGTATCCCGGGATACCCTGACGGTCCTGCTGGGGACCGCTTCCGGGATCGTGATGCTGGCGGTCGCCACCGCCCTCGACCTCCTGGGGTTCCTGTGGATTCGCAGGATCCTCGATATCGGAACCTGACTGAGAAGGAGGCCTTCAAGATGATCTGGGTCGTCACAACCGCCTCACTTGCCCTGCTGTTCCTGGCCAGGGGCCGCGAGGGGAAACCGGACACCGGCATCCGGAGGCTCCACCGCATGCAGGGCGGTGAGCCATGTGCCGGCGAGGCGGAGAGCGATACTCGCCCGGCGCGCGCGTTATGGGCTATCCTCGAGCTTCCGTACCGGCTCCTGCCCCACTCGGTCAGAAGTCGGCTTTTCTCCGACCTCGAGAAACACGTCCACCTCTCTGGATGCACGATCGAACAACTCGCGGGGATACGCGTCTTCGCGGGGGTTTCCATGCCACTGATATCCATCCTGGCGCTCCGGTTCTCTCCGATGGGGCTCGCGCTCTCACTCCCGCTTGGCGTGCTCGGCGTTATGCTTCCCAGGGTGCTCGCCTCGAGAAACCGCACGAGGTACTTCGACTCCGTGCGTCATGCCCTTCCCCATACCGCGGACATGCTCTACGCGTTCATCCTGGGCGGCCGGAACCTCGACCAGGCGTTCCGGGGCGCAGCCGAAAGCTCGCCGAATCCCCTGAAGCCGCTGCTGGCCCAGGCGGTAAGGGAGATGGAGCTGGGATCGTCCCGGGAAGACGCCTTCAGCCACATGCTGGAGCGCTGCCCGGTCCGCGAGCTCTCCTCGCTCCTCCGCTCTCTCCTTGAGGCGGAACGCCGCGGGCACCCCCTGGCGGCGGCGCTGGAGGTGTTCTCACGCGATATCCGGCTACGGCACCGGGACCAACTCAGGGTCATCGTTGCCAAAGCCCCACTGAAAATGCTGGCCCCTTTGATCTTCCTGATCCTCCCCGCCTCGGTCCTGCTGACGGTCGGCCCAACTTTCCTGGCCACGCTCAACCGGGTTTTCT
>JAHIPE010000264.1 GCA_018894655.1 Actinomycetota bacterium | reverse complement strand
GCCCCCGGGGCGACAACAGATCCGCGCCTGAGAGACGCGGCTCAAGGGGTAGGATTCCACCCCGCTTGAGGGCGGTCTCTCAGGCCGCCCGGGGCGCGGAGACCGGAGGGCGGAGACCAGAGGGCGACTGGAGAGTCGCCCCTCAAGCGTTGGGGGGCCTGAGGGTCAGGACTCGGTGATGCCGCCGAGAAGCTTTGGCAGGGCATCGTGCAGCAACTGTATCTCCTCGGCGTCCAGCTTGCCCAGGACGCCGGTATTGAGCCTCGTCAACTCCGGGAGCGCGGCCTTCTCGAGGTCGGCGGCTAGGGCTCTGCCTTTCTCTGTAAGCGCGACGTCAACGACGCGCCTGTCCTGATCGCTCCTCTCCCGGGTGACCAGTCCGCCCTGCTCCAGCCTGTCGACAATCCCGGTCACGTTGCACGGCGTGCAGGAGAGCATCTTGCTGAGCTCCCCGGGGGTCTGGGAACCTTTCTCCTTGAAGATGACAAGGGCGTTGAACTGGCTGTGGGTAATGTTGTACTCGCGAAGCCAGTCCTTCATCTTCTTGTCCCACATGCCGGCGATATCGGTGATAAGGTCCATGACCCCCATGGCGTCTATTATCCCCATGGGTTCTTCCTGGAGCGTATCCGCTTTCATCGACTCGTCCATTACCCTCCCCTTACGTTCGAATGATACTTTATCCAATAAACAGTTCATACTTAAAATACTTTCATCCTTCAGTATTGTCAAATAAAAATTGAGAAGGGTTAACTGTTATGCGGGGTTGAAACAGTTCGCTACAACGATCACTTCTGTTGACAATTGGGTCTTTTGGTTCTTGGATTTTCCCATCCCCGAGCCAATAACCGCCCTGCTGCCTGGACCTTTGCTTGCTTTGGTTGTATACTATTATTGAATCAGTGAAAGGCATAGCGATGGTTGTTGAAGCAACAATACTGTCACAGGGCAGGAGTATCGTTGTTATTGATGAAACGGAAGAGACCGCTATAGATACGGCAGGACTTCATAGACGTGGTGACCTCCATGTGCGCGAGCATCTACGGGAAGCGTGGGGCTGGGAACCGGGCAAATAAAGCGATGTCGGCAGTGAGGGATAATGAAGATCAAGCGGGCATACAAAACTGAGCTCAAGCCCAACAGGGCACAGAGGAGGGATCTTTCCAACCACGCCGGCGCCGCCCGCTTCGCCTACAACTGGGGACTTGCCCGCAAGACCGAATCGTACCGCCTCACCGGGAAATCCCCGAGTGCCATAGACCTACACCGCGAGCTGAACCGGCTCAAGAAGACGGAGTTTCCCTGGCTCTACGAGGTATCGAAGTGTGCCCCCCAGGAGGCGCTCAGAGACCTGGACCGGGCGTTCGCCAACTTCTACCGCAGGTGCGATCTCAAGAAACAGGGAAAGCTCAAGGGCAATGTGGGCTACCCCCGGTTCAAGACCAGGAAGCGGGGCCTGGGTTCGTTCAGGCTGACCGGGGCAATACACGTCCAGGAGAGGAGGATAAGGCTCCCCCGCCTGGGTTGGATAAGGCTCAAGGAGAAGGGATACCTACCCACCGGCGGGGCAGAAGGCGTCCACGTGCTCTCCGCCACGGTATCGGAGAGGGCGGGCAGGTGGTTCGTAAGCCTGGCGGTGGAGGAGGAGATGGATGTAGAGGAAGCGACCGGCCCTCCCACAGGCATAGACCTCGGCATCAAGACACTTGCCACGTGCTCGCAGGGCAACGACAACCACGACCACTACCAGAACCCCAAAGCGCTCATGCGCCAGGCGAGGAAACTCGCCCGTCTCCAGAAGAAGCTGTCCCGCCAGGAGAAAGGTTCGGGCAGGAGGGATGAGACCAGAAAAAGAATAGCAAGGTTGCATATGCGCATATCCTGTGTCCGCTCTGACGCCATTCACAAGGCGACCTCCCAGATAGTGGCGAAAGCCAAGCCACCACATGTGAGGCCGCACGTGATCGGCGTCGAGGACCTGAACGTCTCTGGCATGATGAAGAACCACTCTCTGGCCAGGGCCGTAGCGGACGCCTCAATGCGGGAGTTCCGAAGGCAGCTTTCCTACAAGTGCGCCTGGTACGGGGTAGAGCTGGTAGTGGTCCCACGGTTCGAGACCACATCCAAGCCGTGCTCCAGGTGCGGGTGGGTCAAGGGTGACCTCACGCTCTCGGACCGGACCTTTATCTGCGAGTCCTGCGGACACACAGCGGACAGGGACGACAACGCGTCGGAAAACATACGATTGCTCGCCGTCAGTTCGACGGAGAGGAAAAACGGACGTGGAGGTGACGTAAGACCTCTCAATTCCGAGAGGCGGACGCCTGGGAAGCGTCAACTGAAACAGGTCCGATGAGATATTTGACTATGCTTCAGGGAACGGTAAAACGCCAAAGGTGAGAGGCGGGCTGAGAGCCCGCCCTCAAGCATTGGGAAGCTTGAGCCGCGCCTCAGGCGCGGCTTCCTCTTGAAAAAACCTCGATGCCTTCCTCCAGGACACCTTTTATGAACAGATTCCCCTGTTGAACCATTTGATCCAGTTCCGCCTCGGTGTAAGGGAACACGTCCACACCCACCGGGAAACGCGATGGTAGATATTCTACAATCCTATCCGGGAACGGAACGGGCGTTCCCTCAAGCACGATCAACAGATCGACGTCGCTCGAGGGAACGCAGGTGCCTTTCGCGAATGAGCCGAACAGGATGACTTTCTTGACCTCGAGATGGTTCTCCTTGATTCCATCAAGAAACAGGTCAAGCGCCCGCCGGACCGCTTCCTTATCCAGATATCGTATCTTCGCAAAAGGAGACGACGGCCTCTGCATGCTTGATCGCCCTTTCAGCCTCGTATTGCGTATAGTAATCAAAAGGGGCTCCCTGGGGGTGCGCGTTGGGGTAACGGGATGTGATGTAATGCTTGTCGAGTTCTTTACCCCTGTCAATAAGCTCGTCCTCTACGCCGGTGTCCGGTGGAAGGGCCGAGAGCAACGCGGTCACCGAATGACCCCAGGCGTCCGCGCCAAGCTTCTGGACAAGGGCCTTCACCGCCTTCTCGGCGGCTTGATGTGCCGCAAAGCAGGCCCATTCGTACTCCTCGTCTCGGCAAGCGTGCCGCGCGTGCTGAAGATCCCGCTTAGCTTGTTTTAGCCAGTCCTCATGCCTCGAGGGCACTAAACACTCCTCTCTGTCATGGTATGACCACTCGGGAACCCTGGATTCAGTGTACCTGATGAACGTAACTCGTTCCACGTCAAGAAAGCGATTGCCGGCGAATCAGGCTGTATGCCGGATTACTTATCTGCGCGCCAAATGCCCTCCCGTGATACGGCCGGGGACCGAGCTTACCTGCCCTTGTACTCCGGCGCCCTCTTCTCGATAAACGCCCTGATGCCCTCCATCAGGTCCTCGGTCGTGACCAGTTCGGCCATGGCGTCCCGCTCGATCTCGAGCCCGTTCTCCAGGTCGGTCTCCATCCCCTCGTTAATGGCGCGCTTGGCCATCGCCATGGCCCTTGTCGCGCCCATGGCAAGGGAGCGGGTAAACTCCACGCTGCCCGAGACCAGTTCCTCCGGCTCGAAGACGCGGTTGACCAGGCCGGCCTCCAGGGCTTCGTCCGCGGTGAGCCTCTTGCCCTCGAGGATCATCTCCATCGCCCTGCCCCGTCCTATG
>JAHIPE010000047.1 GCA_018894655.1 Actinomycetota bacterium | reverse complement strand
GTATCGAGAGCGCCGAGGCGCCGCTCATGCAAGGCGCGCGACCGAGCTGTACTCCGTGAGTACCGCGAGGGAGCGGAACGCGGCAGGTGCGGATGCATCGACGTTCGAATGCAAGCGTATTTATGGAACGGGGTACTTAGGCCGGGTTCGCCTCGATAACGGTGTAGCCTTCCTCGTCGGGGGTCCAGGTCACCAGCGGGGTTACTCCCTCCAGCGCCTTGTAGTATCCCCCGACCCTGCCCGCCAGGAGCGGCTCGCAGAACGGGTTGTTAATTCTCACCTTCAGCCGCTCGCCTTCTTTCTCGACCTCCACCGGGTTCCCCATCCCCATGACGCGGAGCTCGTCCAGCAACACCCCGTACTCCCTTGTGGTGTCCGGCAAACGTGATCCCTCCATCTTGCCGGCGACGTACTCCTGCTCGACCTGCTGGACCATCCCCGGTATCTCGTCGCCCAGTTCCCCGGTCAGCTCACTGATGACCGCGTTTACCCCCTCCACCATGACGGTGACCTCCCGCCTGCCGGTCACCCTGCTTGTTACTACGCCGGCGTCAAGGTCCCACTCGATGGACCCGGTGACCTCCCGGGGGATGCCGCAGCGCCGGCACCTGTCAAATCCCACGTCCCCCGGCAGGGTGGCCATCTTCTGCAGGGAAAGCCTGTCGGGGTACTCCTCCACCATCTCGTCTCGCACCTTTACCATGTTTATCGTCACCGCGCCGGGCTCCTCCTCCCAGCTCGCCTCGGCTGTTATCCTGTGCAGCGCCTCGAAGTTACCCCACAGGTCACCCACCACTATCGGCACGCAGAACGGGTTCTGCACCTTGAGCTTCAGCTCCCTGCCCCTGATGTACTTCAGTACCTCCGGTGCCCCGAACCCAACCGACCTGCTTATGGCCAGGGATATCTTTAGCGATACAGGGCTCCCGCCCCAGCTTCGCCCTATAATCCCCAGCAGGCCGCGGCCGGCGGATAACGTCTCGCATGTTATGTTCCTGGAGGCTTTTCTCTCCCCCTCAACCACGATCCGGTCGATTGGGTAACCTATGCGAGCTGAAACGCCCTCCACCATGGCGCAGACTTCGCCCGCCTCGATGTGGCATATCCGTACGCCGCTCGAGAGCCTGCCGGTAACGGTGCCGTCGCTGTTCCACCGCCGGAATATGCGAGTGTATATCGGCCCGCCGCATTCCCTGCACCTTATCACGCTCATCTCCGTCGCCGCCCCCCCTTCCCACCTGACGGCAGGATCTTGCCGGAACCGTCGAACTCCATGGTCGCCTCTTCCCCCGAGACCAGGACGCCTTCTCGCCCTGCGATCTCACGCGCCAGGGCCGGCGAGACAAGAAGTCCCTCCAGTTCCCTGGTGTTCTTTATTCGAACCACTCTCAGGGTCTCGATATCGGGGTCGCCCATGCTCCTCATCGCGAGGGCCACCGCGTCCCTGTCGTTTGCCGCTATTACCGGTAACCTGGCCCTCTCCAGTGCCCCCGAGGCCATCACGTTCTCGTAGGTTACCTCCCTGTCCATGGAACGGTAGAGTCCCTCGGTTATTATATCCGCATGGCCCACGCCAGTAGCGTTCCCCCCCGAGCCGGAGGTGAGGCCCAGCACGACGACCCTTCTCGCGGAAAACCCGGACCCGGCGCCTTCGGCCGTCTCCTTTCCTCTTCCGGTAACACCGGGGTCCATTCCCGTACCGGAGATATCCTTCCCCATCTCGTCGACTATGAGCAGGTCCACCGGTCCTGCCGGTATCACCGGCGACATCGATGCCGCAAGGTCGAGGAGGCCTGGTTCCCGGTCCCTGATCTCGCCCTTCCCCAACACCTCGAGCCGTGACAGGTCGCGCCTCCCGTCCTCGACCAGCGCCACCGCTATGACCTCGCGTAGAGACCACAGCACCAGGCCGGCCATCTCTCCTATGAGTTGCGGCGCCCCGAACCCGTGCCTGTGCAGCGACCGCGCCCCTTCCCGCTTGCCCAGGCCGACCGCAAGCATCTTCACCACGCCGCTCTGTACCGGGCCGCAGTAGCCGGTATGCGGGGCGACCCTGTTCACCACTACCACCGCGCCCGCCTCCAGCGCGGATTCATCTATGAACGCCTCGGCTCCGCCCGGCGTCGTACCCAGCGGGACCGTGGCCATGGAAGAAATGACCGGTGCGCCTACGGACTCCTCGGTCACCCCGAGGCCGCGAAGCACCG
>JAHIPE010000046.1 GCA_018894655.1 Actinomycetota bacterium | reverse complement strand
GAGGCCGGTCAGGCGCTATCTCCCAGAAGTCGGAAACCTCCACCACTTGAGCCGCGACTTCAGTCGCGGTCTACGGCGGCGGAGCGAGGCCGGTCAGGCGCTATCTCCCAGAAGTCGGAAACCTCCACCACTTGAGCCGCGACTTCAGTCGCGGTCTACGGCGGCGGAGCGAGGCCGGTCAGGCGCTATCTCCCAGAAGTCGGAGACGTAGTGGTAGGTGAGCCTGTACGCGGTTCCTTCCTCGTCGACCACCCGCCATACCTGTCGCGTCAGCCCTTCGAGGCCGTCGGTCTCTTCCACCCAGGTGCGGATTACGCGCTGGACCCGATGGTGATTATCCCCAACGAAGAACTCGCGAGGCTCATTCGCGTAGCAACACCCGCTGTAGGCGATTACCCGGTGTTCCAAGGCCGTCCCCGGTCAGTCGATGACCCGGTCCTGTAATGTCTCCAGGTCCCTTCCGTTACCGAGCTCAGCGGTGGTGGTGAGGTCCTGCTCATCTCCGCGGAGAAAAGCCTCGACCATATCGTGTGCCTCGGTATCGGGGAACTGCACCGGCGGTGACTTCATGAAGTACGCCGAAGGCCCGACCAGGCCCCCGGAAAGACCCCTGTCCAGGGCCAGCTTACAGCAGCGGAGCGCGTCGATAACGATACCGGCGGAGTTGGGAGAGTCCCAGACCTCCAGCTTGAACTCCATGTTAAGGGGGACGTCTCCGAACGCCCTTCCCTCACACCGGATGTAAGCCCACTTGCGGTCGGTGAGCCAGGAGACGTAGTCGGACGGGCCGATGTGGATGCTCCCGCTATCGATGTGATGGTCGAGTTGTGACACCACCGCGTTGGTCTTGGATATCTTCTTGGATTCAAGCCTCTCCCGCTCCAGCATGTTCTTGAAGTCCATGTTGCCACCGACGTTGAGCTGGCTGGTTCGCTCCAGGGGGACGCCCCGGTCGTTGAACAGCTTGGCCAGGACCCGGTGCACGATTGTGGCGCCGACCTGGCTCTTGATGTCGTCGCCCACGATGGGAAGGCCCGCGCGGCGGAACTTCCCCTGCCACATCTCTTCCTTGGCGATGAACACCGGGATGCAGTTCACGACGCCGCAGCCGGCCTCCAGCGCTTCGCTAATGTAGAAGCGCGTCGCGTCCTCGCTCCCAACCGGGAGGTAGTTGATCAACACCTCCGCGCCGGACTCGGTAAGCGTCTCGGACACGTCAACAACCGGAGACCTGCTTTCCTCGATGGTCTCCCGGTAGTACTTGCCCATCCCGTCCAGTGTCGGGCCCCTGAGCACCTCGACCCCCAGCGGCGAGACCTTGGCGAACTCCACGGTGTTGTTCGGCTCCGAGTAGATGGCCTCGCCGAGGTCCTTGCCTACCTTGTTGGAGTCAACGTCGAACGCCGCGACGAACTTCACATCGCTGATATGGTAATTGCCCGCGTTCACGTGCATTATCCCCGGGATGTTGTCGCCCTCGCGTGCATCATGGTAGTACTCTATCCCCTGGACCAGGGACGAGGCACAGTTGCCGACCCCCACGATTGCTGCCTTGACCTCAGCCATTTTTCACTGCCTCCTTGCCCTCTAGATATCGCGTGACTCTCATGCGCTGGATGCCGCCGTAACCTGTTCTTCCTTACCTTCCGGTTCCACGTCTCGCCCCGGAGAAACGCCATCGCGCTTCCGAATGGTCTCCCTCTCCTGATCTATCAACCGGCTGATCCAGCGGATGTCACTCCTGGCGAGATCCACCTTGTGCCTGAGCAAGCCGGTCCGGTACCGGTCCGTGTCCCCGTTGCTTTTCCGGTACGCCTTGAATTTGTCGACCTGTTCCTCGAGGCACGCGCGGCGCCTCTCCAGCAGGACAAGCCGGGTTTCAGGTTCCAGGTACTGGAAGAAAGCCATCCTGATATCGAACTTATCGGTGTTCGCCAGAGAATCCACCGGCACCTTGTCCGCTAAAAGCGTCATGAAATCTCCATCGCCCTTGGGGGTTATTCGGTACACGTTTCGGTGCCTGGTCTTCTCCTTCACCGAGTAAGCCCGCTCGATGGAGCCGGACTTCTCGAGCCTCTTCATCGCCGGGTACAGTGACCCGTAGCTCACTGACCAGAAGTGGCCCAGCATGTACGATAGCCGCTTCTTCAGCTCGTAACCGTGCATCGGCTTTTCCTTCAAGAGGCCTAGTATGGCCAGATCAAGCAACTTTACAACCTTCCCTTCATTGTGGGCGCATAATGTATCAAATCGATATATTTGTAGCAAGTATATATCGGTTCGATATATGTGTCAACGGGCAGTCGAGGGATGCTTGATATCGCCACCCGCGATGGTACACAGAATCTACGCTCCGGCGCTCAATGCCACGGCCGCGATTCTCTGCTACAATTCTTATGACGACGATGCCGGAGCCCGCGCGAAAGGATTTAGCTCATTTGAAGATCACGGACAGTTCCGAAGCCCAACGGAGAATAGAGGCCCTGAGGGCCAATATCGAGGGTGTCATCAGAGGAAAGAAAGACACCGTGAAGCTCGCGGTGATAGCCCTCCTGTCCAACGGGCAGCTCTTGGTGGAGGACGTGCCGGGGGTGGGAAAGACCATGCTCGCCCGCGCGATGGCGCGGTCCATTGACGCCTCGTTCCAGCGCATTCAGTTCACCCCGGACCTCCTTCCTTCCGACGTGACCGGGGCCTCGGTCTTCAATCAGAAAACCGGAGAGTTCGAGTTCCAGCCCGGCCCCATCTTCGCCAACATCATCCTCATAGACGAGATAAACCGCACGACCCCCAGGACACAGTCGAGCCTGCTGGAAGCGATGGACGAGCACCAGGTTACTGTTGACGGGCGGACCCACCGGCTTCCCGACCCGTTCTTCGTCGTGGCGACCCAGAACCCGGTCGAGTTCTACGGGACATACCCGCTACCCGAGGGGCAGCGGGACCGGTTCATGATGTCGGTCGGCCTCGGTTACCCCTCCTTCGAGGTCGAGAAGGAGATCGCCAACGACCAGATGAAAAGGCACCCAATCGAGAAGCTGGAACCGGTCATGACGGCGGGCGATATCAAGGCGCTGCAGAGCATCGTCAGGGATGTGCACATAGATCAAGATATCATGGACTACATCGTATCGCTGGTCCACGCCACGCGGAACCACCCCGCGCTCCTTCTCGGCGCAAGCCCGCGGGGGAGCCTTGCCCTGGTGAGGACGTCGCAGGCGTCGGCAATCGCGGCAGCCCGCGACTTCGTTGTCCCGGACGACGTCAAGCAAATGGCGAAATGGGTTCTGCCCCACCGATTCATCAGCCGCCAGCGTTCCCAGACCAGCCTGCACGAGACGAACGAGATAATGGCGGAGGTGCTCGAAGAGGTTCCCGTGCCGATAGAGGCCTCCGAACGACGAGGCGACGGGAGTTGAAACGGAGAGCGTTGGTAACGGCGGCGGTGGCCGTGGCCCTGCTTCTCATCACGGCGACGATCAAGTCCGGGTGGCTCTACCTGGTCGCGAGTGCACTGTTCTCCCTGGTAATCGTGGGGGCTGTCTCGGGGTGGCGAGGCACGCGAAAGGTGGCTATCGAACGCGAAAGCCCCCGGGAGGTCTTCGAGGGCGAGCCGTTCAAGGTAACGCTGCGGATAAGCAACAACGGCCGGGCCGCCAGGTATCTGCTCACCGTCCGCGACCTTCAGTTCACACAACCCGGCCACCGTGGCTTCCTTGGCGGGGTTCGGGAGCGCAAGGCCGAGGCGCAAAGGGCCCTTGCCGGCGAGCGGCAGGCTCCGGACGGGGGGCACGGTGATGGCAACGGCCCGCGCCAGGTGACGGTAGAGAGCCTGGGTCCGGGCCAGACAGTAGAAGCCACCTACGAGATAAGAACCCCCAGGCGGGGGGTGTACGAGGAAGCCAGGATGGCGGTGCGTTCCGGTGGAGTGTTCGGGAGCGTCGAGATCGAGCGGTCGCTCGAGGTCCATTCCCCGGTCACCGTTTTTCCCAGGATCTTTCCCCTGGAGTCGTTTCCCCTGAACTCCAACCAAGCCGCGTTACCAGCGGAGTCGTTCGAGTGGTCGCGCAAGGGGATAGGTCAGGATTACTACGGTGTGAGGGAGTACGTCAGGGGCGACTCCCTGCGCCATATCCACTGGAGATCCAGCGCAAGGAAGGGTTGCCTTGTCGTCAAGGAGTACCAGCAGGAGTTTCACCCCCCGGCGGGGCTGGTCGTGCTCCTGGGCCGGTCGCGGTACGGGACCGGGGACGAGAACAGCGTAGAGGACGGCCTGAGGGCAGCCGCGTCGATAATCGACTACTTCTCGGCCATGGGGAGCGCGCCCGGGTTGATCGTGCCGGGAGGGGAGTCGTTCGAGGTCCATGAGGGCTGCGGGGTGCTCGAGCTGCTCGCGGTGCTCGCGGCGTACCGCCCGCGTCGGGCGGGCGGCGGGTTGGAACCTAATGACCTGGAGGGCGCACTGTACTTCGCCAGGCAGGCATTTATGCCGGGTTCCGCGATCTGTGTCGTAGCTAACACGGTCGCCGTCACGCCCGGACTCGCTCTTGAGGCGCTGGGCGGCCTGGAGGGCGGCTCGCTGGTGCTGGTCGCCGACGAGTCCTACGCGAAAGGCGGCAAAGCCTGGCACCCACCAGGTCTGCCGGGCGGGCCGCCACGCGGGCGTGCTGCAGGTTTCTATCTATTTACCCGTGGGCGAGGAATAAGTGAATGCTTGAGCGAGCCGTTGAGTATTACCGGATAATCAGCAGGCCCGGCCCATCCGAGGACTCGGTCGGCTTCAGGGCGGCGGTGCTCGTCACCGTCCTCGTAAGCGTGTTCGCGGCGGTGAGGAGTGGCTCCACCGGCGTTCCTATGGGCTTGGCGGTCATGGCCGGCGTGACAGCCGGCTCCTACTACTCCTACCGCGCAAGGAAGAGCCCCCGCATCTGGGTCAAGGGCGTTTTGACCGTACTCATGTTGGTTGTCTTCGCGGTCTTCTGGACGGAGGTGGGAGGGTCGGTACACGATCTCCGGTACCCACTGGTGAGATTGTTCCTGTGGCTGCAGGTACTGCACTCCTTCGACCTCCCCTCTCGCCGCGACCTCGATTTCTCGTTGGTGAGCGCGGTTATACTGATTGCGTTCGCGGGGTCGCTCAGCATCTCCAGCAACTTCCTCTACATCCTTATCCCGTTTTTCGGGGCGGGCCTCATATCCTTGTACCTGGGTCACCGCTCCTATCTGGAGTCCGCGTCGGACGTGTTCGTGAGAGCGGAGGGAAGGTCTCCCCGGAGGGCGTTCGCGCTGGTGAGTCTCGCCCTGGTCCCGTTTACCCTGGCCCTGTTCATGCTGTTGCCGCGACTGCCCGGCTTCAGAAGTTACTACCTTCCGGTATCGGAGGGGCGAGAGACGACGGAGGGGTTCGAGGGGTTGATAAGGAATCCCGGTTACAGGGATTTCCCTGATAGATTTCCGTCGAGCCCGCTTCCGTTCAATCCCAACGCCTACTACGGGTTCAACGATTTCCTCGACCTGCGGGTAAGGGGGATACCCGCCGATGTCATAGTCATGAAGGTTCGGAGCGACCAACCCGCGTACTGGAGGTCAACCGCGTTCGACCGGTTCATTGGAATGGGTTGGGAGAACACCGAGGAAGAGTACGAGGAGGTGTTCTCGAAAGGATTGCCGCTCAGCGTGGGCTACCCGGGCGAACCGCCGCGATACTCGACACGGGCGATGATACAGACGTTCTTTATCGAGCAGGATCTCCCAAACACGATCTTCGCCGCTTACCGGCCGCGGGACGTGTTCTTCCCAACGCAGGTGCTCAAGGTGGACTCCATGATGTCGGTGCTGACACCGGTCAGCCTTGATCCCGGGTTGATATACACCATCGTATCCGAGGTGAGTGACGTTACCCCGGAGGCGTTGAGAGAAGCAAAGGGGATCTACCCCGGCGGCCTCAAGGAGAGGTTCCTTCAACTGCCGGAGATGTCGCCGGAGGTGGCCCGCCTGGCTGAGCGCGTCGCCGGCGGCGAGGGCAATGACTACGATAGGGTCCAGGCGCTGTCCGAGTACCTGAGGGAAAACTACCCGTACGACCTGGACTGCCCGCGCCAGGCCGATGACGAGAATACGGTGGAGTTTTTCCTCTTCCGCGAGAGAAGGGGATACTGCGAGCATTTTGCAACCGCGCTCGCGGTCATGTGCCGCTCGCTGGGCATCCCCGCCCGCCTGGCGGTCGGGTACGACACCGGGGAGTTCAACGCGCTCACCGGCTACTACGAGGTCAGCAGCCGCGACGCCCACGCCTGGGTGGAGGTCTACTTCCCGTTGTTCGGTTGGATACCGTTCGAGGCGACACCGGGATGGTCCGACCCGTACCCACTGACCGGTGCGGGCAGTACCTGGGAAGGGTTCTCCATTATGCGGGGCATAGGCAGTGCGCTGTCCAGGGTCTTCCCTCCGGCCATGTGGAGGGGGCTCTCGCGCGCGGCGACCAGTGTCTCCGGGGCGGTGTCAAGCGCGGTGGCGAGGTGGTGGCCGTTGGCACTGGCTGTAGTTGCACTGTTGCTGGCGGGGTTGTTCCTTCGCTACCGGCGTCGTCGGGGTGGTGCCAGCGGGGATGCCGGCCTGGAGCCGGGGACGCGGCAGAAGGCGGCGCTGATATTCGCCCGCGTGGCGGAGGCCCTCGCGGGCGCGGGCATCCCGCGGAGCCCTTCCGAGACGCCACTGGAGTACGGCGCCCAGGCCGATTCCCGCTTGGGCATTACCCTGGTGGGGGGGTTTACCACCCTGTTCAACCGTGCTCGCTTCGGCCCCGAGGAGCCGCCCCCAGAGGTTATAGAGGAACTCGAACTCGCGGCAACGGAGGTGGAATCGTTCCTGTCGGCGCCCTCGCCGGATGGACGGCCGCGCCCACCGGGATGACGTTCCGGCCTAAGACAGCCGCTCCAGCACCATCGCCGTTCCCTGGCCGCCGCCGATGCACATCGTCGCAAGCCCAATAGTAGCGTCCCGGTCCCGCAGGATCTCGATGATCGTGGTCACGAGGCGGTTCCCCGTCGCTCCAACGGGGTGCCCGTATGCGATGGCGCCACCCCAGATGTTGGTCCTGTCGGGGTCCAGACCGAGCTCCCTCTCGCAGTAGAGGTACTGGGCCGCGAACGCCTCGTTTACCTCCCAGTAATCGATGTCGCCGACGCTCATGCCGGCTCTCTCGAGCGCCTTTCGAGATGAGGGGACCGGGCCGTAGCCCATGTACGCGGGGTCCACCGCCGCGGTGGCGTAGGAGATAATCCGGGCCAGCGGGGTGATACCCTCCGCCTTGGCGCGCGATTCCGGCATTATCACAACCGCGCCGGCGCCGTCGTTAATGCCCGAGGAGTTGCCGGCGGTGACCGACCCTCCTTCCTTGAAGGCGGTTGGTAGCTTGGAGAGCTTCTCCAGGGAGGAGTCCTTGGGGTGCTCGTCGGTGTCGAACGTGAACGAGCCCTTGCGTGTTTTTACCTCGACCGGAATGATCTGGGGCTTCAGCTTTCCGTCCTCGATCGCGGCAAGCGCCCTGTGGTTCGAGGTGAACGCGTGCTGGTCCTGGTCGGCGCGGCTGATGTCGTGGCGCGCCGCGATGTTCTCGGCGGTAATGCCCATTATCAGTCCCGTGTGCGGGTCGTGAAGGACCTCCCACAGGCTGTCGGTGAGGACCGAGTCGCGCATGCGCAGCCCGAACCGCGCGTCCTTGACCAGGTACGGCGCCATGCTCATGTTGTCAACTCCGCCGGCCAGTATAATCTCGTCCTCCTCGAGCATTATCTGGCGGGCACCGGCGATGATCGATTCCATGCCGGAGCCGCAGCCACGTATAGTGGTGTGGGCGGGGACGGTCTCGGGGATACCGGCGGCCAGGACGGCCCCCCTGGGCACCAGGTTGTTCTCATCGGTGCGGGGTACGACCTGGCCGAAGATGACCTCGTCAACGCTGTCCTTCGGCAGGCCCGCCCGCTCGAGCACCTCGTTTATCACAATGACGGACATGTCGGTGGGGCTGACCGCCTTTAGCGATCCGCCGAACGTTCCGAAAGGCGTTCTTACCGCTGATACGATTACTACGTTTTCCAAGGCAACCTCCCTGTGATATCCGGCGTGTGGCACCGTGCGCGCCTCGAGGGCGCGTATTTCATCTTAAAGGGAGATTCTATCCTTACGGGTGAACTATGGGCAAACGCGGCGCTCCGTGCAAAAAAAGCGCGCCGCGTAAAAGAGCGCCGCGCCTTTCGGGTTCTATCTAGCTGTTGAGCCAGGGGAACAGGGTCTCGTCGGTCTCGGGGTAAGAGAGTTCCACCGTCCTGGTTATTATATCCGTGTAACTGTAGGAAACCCTCTGGCTCGGGGCGGATTTCGTCTCGACCCTGACAACGAACACGTGCGGGTACGTCTCCTCCAACACCGCCATGTTCTCGATGACTATCTTTCGTCCCTTGTTCGCTTTAACCTTGAGCTTGGTGCCAAGGCACTCATTGAGGTCGTCCCGGATTCTTTCCATCACGTTGTTTCCAAGGGGCTCGGAGTTTCTCAAACGATCACCTCTCCATGAACAGTACTTGGACAAAGAGTAACCTTTTTATTATAAATGAATTGGCAATAAATGTCAATAGTAGTTTGGGGCGTTCGTTCAGGTGTTCGGATGAAGTACGCCTATGCCGATTGGTAGCGGTTATGAAACGGACCTTACTTCTGCTCCCCGCAGTGCGCACAGAACTTCTTTCCCGGGTCCATCTCCGCTCCACAGTTCTTGCAGTATCTCCTGGCGGCTTCGGCAGGCGGCACCGGCGGCGTCGGGGCCGGTTGTGGCGGCGCCCGATGAGCGGGCAGGGGAGGCCCGGCCGGTGGAGCGGTGGGGTAAGTATGAACCCCGGGTGTTGTTCCCGGGGGAAGAACCGCCGATGGGCTACCTGTTGTCCGCAAGCCAGCGGCAGGCGTCCTCGACTACCGTGTCCAGAGGGCTCACCGGCAACTCGAGTTCCTCGATGGCCCTCCGGGGGTTGTAGTACATGGGCGCAACCGCAAGCCTCGCCACCCCGGCGCTCCGGGCCGGCACACTGCCGGTGAGCCTGCCGTACAGCGACCCCGCGAGGCCCCGGGCGATGACAATCCTGTCCCCCGAGGAGCGAGCAGGCGGCGGGAGCCCCATCGAGTCGGCCATCTTACCGAACAGCTCGCGGTACTCCACGTTGGAGCCGCCCAGGATGTAGCAGCGCCCGGCCTTTCCGCGACCGAGCGCCTTCTGCACTCCCCGGGCTGCGTCCATGGCCCCAACCACGTTTGCCCCTCCAGAGGTGTAGCGGCCACCGGCGGAGTATGCCATCACGTCGGTTCCCGGGCCGGAGGGAAGGCCGTGCTTCCCCATCACCAGCGTGGGGTTGACGATGATGCACCTGACCTTGCCGGACTCGTTGTACCGTAGCGCCAGTTCCTGCGCCTGGTGGATGGAGTCGAAGCAGGAGGTGCGGAAGGCCCGAGGGTCGAAGGGGGACTCTTCGGTCCCCGGCTCGTCCATTGTGCCGGGGCCGAACGAGGAAGCCGAGCCCACGTGGACCAGGCTCTCCACGCCGGACCGCGACATCCCCACAAGGAGGTTCCGGGTACCGTCAACGTTGATCGCATGCGCCGCCTTGAAGCGGGGGGGCCAGTGCTCGGTCACCGGCGCGCAGTTGAAGACCGCCTGCACCCCCGCGAGGCTGCCGGTGATCGATTCGGGGTCGAGAACGTCTCCCGGGATGCGCTTAATGGGAAGCCCGTCCAGTGTAGGGATGTCACACCGGGGGTCGAGGAGTGCCCGGACGGTGAACCCGCTGTCCAGGAGGTGCCTTACGAGATTGCTCCCCACAAGGCTATCTGCTCCCGTGATTAGTGCCTTCAAGTCGTCCACCCTTGCGCGACGAGAGGAGGACCGGCGGCGCCTGTCCGGGGCGCGACAAGGCCCAAAGCCATCATAGCTTCTTGCCGCATTCCCCGCAAAAGGCGGCGTCCGTCTCATCGATTGGCGCGGAGCACGAGGGGCAGTTGCGTGGCTTGCCGCCTCCGGTCTCGGGCTTTCCTTCCCCGGAAGGCTTAGGCCCGCCAGCGGGAGGCGCCGCCGCCGGTGGCGCCGGCTTGGGGCTCGGTGCGGGAGCAGGTGAAGACGGCGTTACCGCCCCGCAAGGAGGAGCGGGCTGCGGGGCGGGGGCCTTGGGCGGCGGCGATGGTGGCGCTGCCGCCTTTGGTGGCCCTGGGGGCGGAGGAACGGGGCCCGGTACCCCCGGCGCGGCTCCGCCGACTGGCTTTCCGCACTCACCACAGAAACCGGTACCGGGCGATACGGGGCTTCCACAGGATGGGCACGAGGCGGCCCCGGAAGGCGCGGCCGGCGCGGCCGCGGAAATGTCCTTTCCGCAGTTGCCGCAGAACCTTGTACCCGGCGCAACGGAAGCCTTGCAGTATGGGCACGCGGTTCCCGGTTGCGGAGCGCCGGACCGCAGCTTTTGTGCCTGTACCTTGAGCCTCTCCAGCTCGGCGTTCGCCTCCTCGATCTGCTCGTCCATCGCCTTCAGGCGGCCGCAGGCCTCGGCGAGCGACGGGTCCTTCACCCGGCCTTCGATAAACGCCTGGTAGACCACCCGGCCAAGCTCAGGGAACGATTTCGACTTCTCTTTCTCCAGCCTTCTCAGCTGAGCCTTGACCCTGTTTATCTCCTTCTGGGGCTTGAACCTGGCATCGGCAGGCATGGCGATCTCCCTTCGTTTCCGTACCGCGGCAGTAACATTCTACCAAAACAAGGCTTTCATAACCTGCAAGTTTTATGCCGGCGCAACTGTAGTGGACTATCCGGTACGCCAGAACGCAGTATTTGAGCAGAGTAGACCGACGCAAGGGGCACACTGCGTGGAAGCCGGTTGCGGCCTTGGCGCTCGAGGGGCCGAAGTGCTCGATTTGTGTAATGATTCAGCGCCCTGATACATTTGCGCCAGACCCTTGCGTCCTTGCGTCGCATACGGGAGGCGATGCATAGTGCCCGAATCATGGCCGAGCGAGCAGGCAAGGGAGCGCTTTGTCAGGTTCCTGGAACTGGAACTGCGAGTGGTGAAAGGCGCCTCCGGCGGTGACCTGGACCCTTCTCTCCTGGGGGAGTTCAATGACCTGCTTGCCTCCTCGTTCCCCCGCACCACCGCGTTCATCGAGAAGCGGCTCGCGGGCGACGTGGCGAGCGGGCTCTCCGACGAGACAAGGATGGTCGCCTGGGCCGAGGCCAGGTCGGTGGCCGGAGGCGCCGGCAAGGCGCGGGTCACCGGGGCTTGGACCGAGCGGGAGATTGCCGAGGACATCAACGATTGCTTCCGCGAGGCAAGGGCCCGGTTGGGGCTGTAGCGCGAGAGGTTACTCGGGGTTCTCTCCCGAAGGGTCAACGGCGCACTCGGTCGCTGGTTCCCGGTTGTTCCTGATGAAGTAATCCCGG
>JAHIPE010000263.1 GCA_018894655.1 Actinomycetota bacterium | reverse complement strand
TTCCCCCCAGTACATGGCCCTTTCGGCTATCACCGGCACGCTGGAGGTGACCTCGGTGGAAACCTCCCACTGTCCGGGAACGGTATCGGCGACGTTGAAGCTCTCCCTGGACTCGGCCGGGATGGTTGCAGAAGGTCCACTTACCGCTCCCGTCGGGGTCATGTAGGTCAGGGTCACCTCAGCGGACGAGCTGTTGGGATTCTGGACCAGCACCCATGTCTCGAAGTCGCCTCCGGTGGAGCCCTCTGCCAGGTGCCAGGAGGTGTAGGAGCCGTTTTCTGTACCCGCTTTTGAAGGTTTATCCGGGAGTGTGCACGAGCAAGACAGGGCCCCTTGAACAAAGCATAGATACACTACCATGGCAATCAGCCCTGGTACCATGATTTTATCAACGATAGCGAAGTGGCGGATTCGCTTATTTCGCATAGTCGCTACCTCCGTAGTTGTTACTGGATGATATTAGGGTCTTCTTGGGTAACTACTCAGCCCTTTCCCACTTCAACCCGATGGCATTGTAGCCAAAAGCCTGGAGTTGTACCAGAAGTCTCTACTCTACAGAGGGACTGGACTCTTGCACCCGCATAGTAACCACATATTCCCAATCATGCTTATTCATCTTAACACATGGCATAGCGGAGAGCCCTACTGGGAACCGGCAAGCCGCCGGCGCTTCGCTGGTTGCGAGAACCCAGTGTAGACGCGGATATTGCCTTTAACGGGTGGCAGATCAAAGGGGAATGCCGGGGTAAGGCAAGGACCCCGGCTGTTGCCAGGGTCCTTACGTCGTCCAACAGGACACCGGTTAGTCACTCCTACAATATAGTACCGGAGGGGAGCGACATCATGACAGCGATACCTTGGCTGCGAACCGCAGACAACGACGCCGTACAGCCAGATGAACGTCGGTTTTCGCCGGCACACCCAGGTACAAACGCAACGGACGCCTTGAGCACCGGGACCTGACAAAGCCCATGTTGACAGCCGGGCTGAATACTGATATCGTATCGCGATATCGGGATACATAATTAGGTAAGGTGACATGGAGCGCGAGTTCTTCGCCGGGTTCATCAAGATACATATCCTCTACCACGCGGTCCACGAAGGCGAGATATGTGGTTCCGACATAGCCCGCGAGATAGCCACCCACGGCTATAACGTGAGCCCGGGAACGCTGTACCCGACGTTGCATCGATTGGAGAAGATGGGGTACCTGCGAATGACCGAGAGGGTCGAGGGCGGCCGGAGGCGCAAGTACTACCACGCCACGCCGGCGGGGAGGAAGGCACTGGAGAAGGCCAGGGTGAAGATAAAGGAACTGGTTGACGAGGTCATGGAGGGGGACTGACTTGGGCGACAGGGAAGAAGAGGAGGAGGCAGAGGAAAAGGGAGAGGGCGGAGAACGGTCGGTGTCCGACAAGAAGCTTGGCAGGACTGTCAAGGTGCTTGGCTTGGTGAGCCTCTTTACCGACGCCTCGTCGGAGATGATATACCCGCTGCTCCCGATATTCCTATCGAGCGTCCTGGGGGCGGGGGCGGCGACCATTGGGGTAATCGAGGGGGTCGCCGAGGGCACCGCCAGCGTGCTCAAGGGCTTCTCGGGGTACATCTCCGACCGCCTTCACAAACGAAAGGCGCTGATACTGGCCGGCTACGGTCTATCGGCCCTGACCAAGCCGTTCTTCGCCGCGGCCGGTGCCGCATGGCAGGTACTGGTGATCCGTTTCGTCGACAGGGCGGGCAAGGGAATCAGGACCGCTCCCCGTGACGCGATGATAGCCGAGAGCACCGACAAGGCCATCTGGGGGAAAGCGTACGGGTTCCACCGCGCCATGGATACGCTGGGGGCGATAGTAGGTCCCGGCATGGCGTTCTTGCTGATGTGGGCCCTGAGCGGCCAGGGGGACGACCGTTACCGCTGGGTATTCCTGGCCGCGTTCATCCCCGGACTGGTCGCGGTCTGCCTTATATTCTTCGTGCTCAAGGAGCAACCGTTCAAGTCGCGGGTGCGATTCCCCGGGATCCGGCTCTCCGGGTTCGACAGGGGCTACAAGATGCTGCTGATGGTGGTGGCGGTGTTCACCCTGGGCAACTCCAGTGACGCGTTCCTGTTGCTCAAGGCCCAGGATATATTCGAGCAGGCGGGCATTAGCGGGGCGATGGTCCCGGTACTGATTCCCCTTATATGGCTCACGTTCAACGTGGTCTACAGCGCGGTGTCGATGCCCGCGGGCATCCTCTCGGACCGAATAGGGCGAAAGGAAACGCTACTAATCGGGTTTTTCCTCTACAGCCTGATATACCTGGGGTTCGCCTTCGCGGGATCCACCCTGGTGGTATGGCTCCTGATGGCCGCCTACGGGGTCTTCTACGGGCTGACCGAGGGGGTGATGAAGGCGTACGTCGCCGACCTTTCCCCCCAGGAGATGAAGGGCACCGCGTTCGGCGTCTATCACGCCACCGACGGAATCTCGAGGCTCCTGGCCAGCATCATATTCGGGGTCCTGTGGCAGCTCTACGGGGCCGCCGCCGCGTTCCTGTTCGGGGCCGGCCTGGCGATGATAGCCACCTTCTTGCTGTGGAGCTTCTGCGAGGAGCCACGGCAAACGTAGCTCGTTGATCATCTCGAAAACAGTCGAGCCGGGACTCGTAGTGCCGCCGTCCTGCCGGCTATCCCTTAGCCAGCCACTCCACCACCCTCAGCATGAACTCATCGCGACACCTGCCATGGTCATCCCCGGTTAGAGCCGTGGCTGCATTGACACCGGTCATTGATTAATACGCTGGCTTTCAGTAATAATTGCGGCATCTTCCTACAAGAACGGCAATTGCGAGGCGCCCTCGCCAGTGACGCCGGCGGGTAGCGGCGCGGTCAACCGGAAGCGTCACAAGGCCGATAACAGTACCGGGGCAACAGAGCAAGGCTGCCGGCAGGCATCGGAGCGGGGGCGGGATCACGCCAACGGAGATCATTTGATGAGCGCTTGGAAAGGAACCATAATAAGGGTCGTAGTGGCCCTCTGCCTGGTGTCCGTGATCGTAGCCGTAGGCCTGACGATAACCTACCGGCTTTCGGACAACCAGAAGGAGGATTACTACCAGGTACGGATGATGCAGGTCGAGACCGCGGCAGCCGCGGTTGACTACGAGGATGTCGAGGCGCTCAAGGGTACCAGTGAGGATATCGGTACCCCCGCCTACGAGAGACTCCTTGCCCAACTGACCCGAGTCAAGCGCTCCGACCCCAGTATCCGCTTCGTCTACTTTATGCGCCCCCGGAACGGCGAGCTTGTCTTCCTGGTGGACGCCGAGGAGTCGACTTCGCCTGACTACTCGCCGCCCGGCGAGATCTACGAGGAGGCAAAGCCCGAGGATTTCCTGGTCTTTGAGGGTAAGCAACCCGCGGTTGCGAAGATAGAAGGGCCGATTACCGATAGGTGGGGTACCTGGATAAGCGCGACTGCGTACGTGCTCGATGATAAGGGAAAGCCGATCGCCCTGCTGGGGACCGACGTAGATGTAGACAGGGCCCTGGGCTCCTTCGAGGAGACCAGGCGTATGGGAGTCATCTTCAATGCCCTGGCGGCGGCGCTGCTTGTCCTCGCCTCCCTGCAGTGGATTATATGGAGCCACAACAACAAGAAGCGCAAGCTACTTCGCCAGGAGATGGAGGAGTCGCTGGTCAAGCTGAACGTCGAGCTGCAGGAGGCTAACCGTCTGAAGATGGATTTTATTCAGCTCGCTTCCCACGAGCTGAGAAGCCCGGTAAACGCGGTGTCCATTGCGATCCAGACAGCCGAGAAGGTGCTTGCCCCCAAGCTGGACGATGACGAGATGTTGCTCCTCGAGGTGGCGAGGAGCGGAAGCTCCCGGCTCGTCGACCTCCTTAACAACCTGCTGGACCTCACCCGCCTGGAGGCCGGCGATCTTGCGTTCAAGCCAAAGGACATGGACGCGCGCGACCTGGTCAACAAGACGGTGCGGCTCTACGAGCCGCTTGCAAGCAAGAAAGGCTTGAGCCTCTCGGCGGAGATGCCGGAAGGGGAGTTGAGCGCGTTCGTAGACCCCCAGTTGATCCTGAGGGTGCTAGAGAACCTGGTGGGGAACGCGATCAAGTACACCAGGTCGGGGGGCATAGTGGTGTCCGCCGGGGAAGACGGTGATAAGCTGCGCTTCGGGGTAAAGGACACCGGGGTCGGCATCTCGGAGGAGTTTGAGGATGAGGTCTTCGAGAAGTTTGCCAGGTACGATTACCCCGGGGAGCACCCGCCCGAGAAGGGGTCGGGCATGGGGCTTGCTCTCTGCAGGGGCCTGGTGGAGGCGCAGGGCGGCCGGATCTGGTTCGAGACCGTAGAGGGCAAAGGCTCCACCTTCTACTTCGAGATCCCCCGCTACTACAAACCCGCCGATTGACCGGCGTCTCTCAGTCGCGGTTTCCTCCTGCCAGCCTTACCTGTTCAATATATTACAGAAACAGGTACAATAGTGGATGTGATTCATGCAGCAATCATGGGCCCATAGCTCAGTTGGCAGAGCAGCGGACTCATAATCCGCGTGTCGCAGGTTCGAGTCCTGCTGGGCCCACCAGCGATTCTTCGCGGTTTCAAAGGAAATTAGCAGTCCAAGCGTTTCGCCGCCCCTCTTCTCCTGGGAACTCCCCTCTTTCAACTGGAGGCTACATCGCTGGGGCGTCACCGACGGCTGCCGGCGACTAAGTACTCCAATCCATAATTACGGTTACGTATCACATCAACCGACCGTCGCTGCCAAGCCTCTTTCGTTACTTCCCCCCCCCCGCTTGAGGGCGGTCTCTCAGGCCGCCCGTGGCGACAACAGATCCGCGCCTGAGAGACGCGGCTCAAACATAAAACAGCTTGAGGGTATGCTACCGTATTTATGAATGGCTGTACTAAAATATTCTCTCGACGGGCGAGGTCCTCCGCAGGGACTGGTGAGCACCCCTGAGCGGTATATCGGCTATCGCTATCGATCGCTTTTTCCCGTCGTGTTGCCACCGGCGCAGTGTTCATCGGAACATCCTCGAGAATCTGAGCCCGGTGGCGACCCCGATTCCTGCTGCTGCGAGGGCCTTGAGGGAATCTACGAGTATGAAAGGCTTGATTCCAAGAGAAAAAGCCTGGAGTGCGCTCTTGTCATGCATTTGGAGCCACACCGCAAGCCACCCGGCGCCAACGGCGTAGATCGCGAGGAGGCCGCCCCCGCAGGCGACGATGCATGCCCAAATCCCATTACCGTTTCTTCCGCCCAGACGCTCACCGACCCAACCGGTGATGCCCGCGGCAACTGGAAAGCCCAGGAGGTAACCGCCGGTGGGGCCCAAGAGCACCGCGGGTCCGGCATGCGGGAAAGCCGCGAAGACCGGCAACCCGCATAAGCCTGCGGAGATATAGAGAAGCTGACTTGCCGCCCCCAAGCGTGGTCCTAGAGCAAGTCCGGAGAGGAGGACGAAAAAAACCTGCAGGGTCACCGGTACCGGTAGGATCGGGATCCTCAGCCAGGCGCCGAGTCCGGTGAGCGCGGCGAAGCAAACACAAAGACAAAACACCCTCACGCGACTCTCCGTGATATCGAATTCGGTCATCATCCCTTGAGCTTCAAGCATGGCGCCCTACCCTTGTTGTTTGCATCCATTATTCACCAGCAGGGCGGCGTGTCAACGGGGAAAGCGAGTTGCCTTGCTATGGGGTTGAATTGGAAACGGGCTGCATGGTTACCGATAGAGAGGTTATTCCCCGGGCAGGCGCTGGCTGCACTGCGGGCAGAATTGAAAATCCTCCCCCGTCACTGGATATCCGCACCCGGGGCACGTCCGGGGGACCGGGCCCAGTTCCACGATCAACTCGCCTTCATGGACCGAGACCATTTTCTTGTCATTCTTGTAGTCGGCAAACTTCAAGACTCTTTTGACGATCCCGTCCACTGTCGAAAGAACAGCCATTTCCTGCTTCATGATTGTTATGTTGAAAAGCTCATCGCCTTTACTAACCACGTCGCCCGGGCGAACATACATGACCCACAGATCACCGTTGCTGGGCGCTCCCGCGTGGTAAGGGTTCTCCTTGTCCACCAACTCCAATTGCTCGGGCTCTCTGCCAGTGGCCTCGGCCACCTTGACCGGGTGTGTAAAAATTTCCCCGTTGAGGGTGTAGCGCACCTGGCTAATCCCCTGGCTATCCTTTTCGGATATGTGGATGATAGACATCACGTGCGGCTTGTCATTGCTGTCGGTGAAGTTGAGTTCCCGGCCGGGCACCAGACCTTCGAACCATAGATCGAGAGGCAGCAGGTTGGGGTCTCCGAAGTCCTCCACGAACTTCATGGTTTTTAGTGCGTCACCGGGATGATTCAAGTATATTACGAGTTCCTCGTCGGAGGGGTTCCGCCCCAACTGCTCGGTCAACATATCGCGCTCTTGTTCGATGTCCGTGTCCCGAAGGTCCACGAGGGGCGAATGCTCCGTGCGTTGCTGGAGAGACTGCCTGAACGATTCGCCGAAGGCGCTCTCGTAGACCCAATCAGGCGGAAACCCCAGGGGCAGCCGGCCGAACTTCCCGAGCAACAGGTCGCGAAAAGCGTCGTTGGCATCCCGGTAAAGCAGCAGGCGATCGGCTCGAAACGCGTCAGGCAGGTCTTGTTCGGGAACGCGAACCACCGTGTCCAGCACGTTGAGAAGGTGCTCCACCTCCTGGATCCCGCCTCGTTTGAACGCGCTGGTCACGGCAAGAAAGGCAATGTTCCAGGTTATCTGGGAACCAGGCGTGACGTCGTGATACCGAACGACACGACGCGTTCCGGCCAGGAAGCTGAGAGCATACGGCAAAAGGTGTATATACCCCTGTTTCAGCGCGCCTTCCTGGGAGGACGACGTGGCCCCGCCGGGCATGCCGTGCAGCACCACGTCGTGGTCTACGCCCTGGAAATACGGGGCCGCGTACCGGTCATAGTAAGGCATGATCTGCTTGAGCACGAAATCGCAGTTGCGAATCATGTCCTTGTCCAGGTTGGTTTTCAACCCCAACTCGTCCTCGATGTACGCCGCCGTGGCCAGTACGTCACCCTGTCCGTACCACCGCACAGAAGCACCTATGGCCGTATCCACGATATGAGCACCGGCCTCGGCGGCGGCTCCTACCGCCGGAACGAACAGACCATCGGTGAAGTGCCGGTGATAGTGGATTACCAGAGCTGGATACCTCTCGCGGATGGCCTGAACCAGCGCCCTGATAAAACGCGGGGGGCAGACTCCGGCCATGTCCTTCAGGCCGATGATGAAGTTCTCCGAGGCTCGCTCTCGACTCAGTCCAGTGACATCGACTACCATCTGCACGATTTCATCCAGCACGCTCACATAATGTGGAACATCGAAGCCGTCGGCCCATGAAAGGGATACAGCCGGCTCGAATACATTGCCCGGGGAGTTCATCACTACCTCTGCCAGAGGCCGCATATTCTCCACATGGTTCAAGAAGTCGAAGCAGCGAACCACGTCATAGTGCTCACAGATCATCTCGCCGGTCAACCGCATGAGGTTCCTGGGCTGGGGCTTGTAGCCCAGGAGGTTCGTGGAGCGCACCAGTATCTGCTTGGGGGTGGTAGGGGCGAAACGGTTCCACTGCCTCGCCTCGTCGAAAGGATAAGTCATGTTGGCCAGCATTGCCACGTGAAAATGGGCGCCGCCTCCATTTTCAATGGAGAAGAACCCGCACCGGTCCAGATAGGGACCGATGATCCGGTCCTCGGCCAGCCGGAACCGGTTGCCGCTGTTGGACTGGGTGGTGTCCCGGGGGGTGGTGTCGGTAAAATGGACATGGCCCGAGTCCCGAAGGTAATCCAGCAGGGCTCTGCGGTCGCCCCTGGGATATACCGGCGGCTTCGGCGCTTCCCCTGAGTCCGGCAACACGGGCTGAAATGGTCCTATGCGAAGGTCGGAAGGGCCCCGGTACTCGCCCAACTGAACAAAGGGATTGTAGCCCCTGGCCGATATCTCGGCTGCCAACTGCGAAAGACGCAGGGCTTCCGGCTCGCTGTCCCTGTACTGCATCAACTCCGGAGTGGTATCGACATGCTGGGTGTCGAATTGTCCCGAGCGAAACATGGGGTGGTTTATTATCTTGCGATGGAAGTTTATGGTCGTCTTCAGCCCGCCGATGACGTATTCGTTCAGGGCCCGATCCATGATCCCCAGGGCCTTTTCCCAGCTTTGCCCGTAGGAGATCAGCAGGGAGGCGGCGGAATCATACTGGGGCGGGAACTGGTACCCGGCCGTAACACACGAGTCCAGGCGCACACCCGGTCCGCCGGGGGAGATGTAGCGTGTGATCAGGCCGGAATTCGGCGAGAAACCTTCCTGGGGATTCTCGCAATTGACGCGTACTTGCATGGCGTGATTGACCGGCCGGGTCTGCTCCTCTTTGAACCGCAGTTCCGCGCCGAAGGCTATAGCGATCTGCTCCTCCACGAGGTCGACCCCGTACCGGCATTCAGTGATCCCGTGCTCGACCTGGAGCCGGGTGTTTACTTCGATCAGGTAAGGTTCACCCTCGGGGTCTACCAGGAACTCAACCGTGGCCAAGGAGTAGTAACCGGCTTCCTTCACCAGCGCTACGGCGTAATCCTTGAGGCGCCGGCGAAGCTGCGGCGTCATTCCAGGCCAGGGTGACGGGGTAATTTCAACCAGCTTCTGATGGTTGCGCTGAACCGAACAGTCTCGTTCGTCGAAGGCAAATACGTTTCCGTGCTGGTCAGCCACGACTTGTATCTCTATGTGCCGAACCGATTTCAGCAACCGTTCGACGTACAGATTCGGGTTATGGAAGGATGCCTGGGCGAGCATTGACGCCTTGTGGAAAGCGTCTTCCAGTTGGTCTTCCCGAAAAACCTCATAGATGCCCCGGCCGC
>JAHIPE010000045.1 GCA_018894655.1 Actinomycetota bacterium | reverse complement strand
CCCCTATGCCCCCAGCAGTTTCTCGTAATCCTCTACGCTGCCATCGTCCAGGCAGCATTCGATGATTTGACGGCCCAGGCGGGAAAGGTCCGGTTCCAGGTATTGCTCGAGATGTTCGTGGAAGAACTCCCGCAGAATCGCCGCGCCCTGGTCGTATCCCTCTTCCCCCACCTCCGGCTGCGTGTTTACTTCGAGGAACCAGTGAGAAATCAGGACCCCTTCGATGCGCATGGAATCGAGTGCGTAGCCGAGAAGGGGACATCGCGCGGGGACGATCTGGCCCTCACTAAACTCCGCCACGCCACGCCGGGCGAGATAATCGCGCGCGAGCCATTCCGCCATGAATCCGACTTCCCACGCGCCGACGTGCTGGTTGGGGATGAGAACGTATCGCGTGCGCGGGGTTTCCTCGACCTGCCGGAGCAGCAGGTTGGCCTGACGCACCCTGCTTCCCGTCATGAAGGGCCCAAAACTCCCCACACCCTCGCTGCTCATCTTCTCCGTTCCCACAATACTGGGATTGGAGAAGCCGCGAGGCGCCACCAGGCGCCAGAGCCACGCCAGGGCGGGCGGCAGGACATGAAATAACCCGATAATCCCGTAACTTGGTTTCTCGCGCGTGCACGGCGGGGTGCGGACGCCGATGCTGCGGATGTCAACGGCTACCGGCTCTCTGACGATGTTCGCCACGATCGAACGTGGAATGATGACCCGGGGGTTCGGGCAGGGCACTCCCGGCTCATCTTCGATATGTTCCCAGATTAAAGCGCGGCTGTCGGGGACCGCGTCGATGTTCAGGAACAAAAGGGGCAGGGACGGCTGGACCGTCAGCTTCTCCAGGTCAGGCATCGCCCCGTACTCGGTGATATGGTTTACCCGGACAAACCAACCTTCCTCGGCATCCACCACCCAGAGTTTCCCGTCGGCCTGCTGGATATCGGGATGGCACAGCGCCATATCGTCGCACACCGGCTGCAGGTCACAGGTACGCGGAATCTCAACGTAGCGCTTCTCCCCGGTGACGAGGTTGCGCCCCTTCAACATCCGACCGTCCGGCAGGCGGTGCGGCTGCTCCAGCAGCTCGCTCTTTCCTCCGCCGCTGGCCCCTTCGTGCATGATCGTCATCACGTTGTCATAAGGCGTGACGACCTGGACCGCCGAGCAGTGGGCCGTTATCCAACCCTCCTCCTCACCCAGGCGCAGGAGTGAACCGTACACGCCCTTCTTGGCGCTGGGGCCAGGGTAGAGATTGTAGGAGAAGATCTCGTGGACGCTGCCCAGTCGGTTGTGGACAACCATCTGTTTCCCCTCGAAGTACGTATGCCGGAACGGCGGAGCCACGTAGATGATGGTCCCGGGCGAGAAGTCGGGCGGCAGTTCCGCGGGCGAGAGAATCCCCTGCAGAAGTGCAAGGCCCAGGGCGAAGAACGCCGCGTTTGCGGGAGCGACGGCCAGGGCGTCTTCGCCCATTCCCGTCCGGCCTGTTCGGAAGGCGAATATCGCCAACTCCTGGTCGGCCAGCCAATCGAGCGTTTCCTGTCTCAGCGGGCCGAAATCCTCTCCGAAGCTTTCGCGAAACCGCGGCTTGTCCGAGATTCCTTCGTCGGCGATCACCATGCAGTCGGGATCGCGCCGCCGCATGTACGGTTCCGGGTAGTTGACCGCGATGCCGTTGCGCACACGGGCCACGGTCGCTTCGATCACGCGACCTCCATCGGGAAGATCATACCCGACTTCCAGGAGATCCCGATCCGGACCGCCGCAGGCCAGGTCAAACAGTTCCCCGATTTCCTCAGCAACGTACACGGCTTGCGACTTCTCAAGCACACGCGATAGCTCGGGAGGGGCGTTTAGTGGCGTCCAGTTGTCTCTCGAAATCAAATCGTCTTCCTCTCTTATACCGCGTTCGTTGTCTCAGGCTTCAATACAGCGCACGACACCGGATTGAAACAGTATATATTCCTACCTTCACAGAGAATAGTACTCCATATTGTGGCGCCCGATACAGGAGAAGGCCCATGGGTCCACTGATCCCCTGTCCGGGGAATTGGTGCTTACGGGTCCGCAAATTGAGACAGTCACCGGGACTCGCTATCGCCCGCCCGCGCTCGCTCAAGGGAATCTCGGTCTTGTGTAACCGCCGCTTGTTTACGAGGTAGGGTTCAGGCCTTGCCGAGAGCAATTATTCTTTGGACACCGCTGTAAGGCACCCCACCTTGTGACGGTTT
>JAHIPE010000262.1 GCA_018894655.1 Actinomycetota bacterium | reverse complement strand
CGGCGTATTAGACCTTAATGCGGCAACTCTTGGGGATATTTGGATGGTCCAAATACTTTAACCCTGAGCTGTACCCGGTTGTCCGAACTTAGTGCTTGCAAACGATTCACCCTACTGGAACCGGGAAACCCCGGTTGCTTTTGGATGAAAGCAATACCTCTACCATGATTATCAACCAATACGCGTCATAAGTCAACAGGCCGGGCAGGCAGGCGGTTCTGCTCGTTCATCGGTCCCCTACCGGTTCTTCGCCCTGCGGTCCTCGCAGTACTTGCTTTCGGGAAACGACATAGCGTACTCAAGCAGTTCCCTCGCGATTTCCGCCGCTCCCCAGTGAGACTGCACCTCCGGGTTCGTATTGGAAGCCAACCCGATCGATACCGTCATAATTGGATTATCTAACATGCTCCCCTGCCTGTTAAAAGTCGTGAGGCATCCCCTATCGGCGTCGCTAACGGAGTAGAAGCTCCGTATGCCGCCGTCGAACAGGCGGGTGATCGAACGCGCGAGAGTCGCGGCCCGCTCCGGCACGGTTATCACACTGAATGTCCCGTTGCCCAGGTAGGCGGTGTGGTCCCGCCGCCCCCCCTCCTTCCTGATGACCTCCTTTATCGTCTCTGCGGTAAAGTGAATCACCTGCTCGAATCTCTCGTCGTCGTACGTCTCGTGGAACGGACGAAGCCCCTTCACCGCGATCAGCATCAGGGTGAAAGGCGCGCCGGAACGAACAACGTCCCTTAGCCTGTCGTCGGCAGCGATGTTGCCGGGGAGCCCGGTCAACGGGTCGGTGGGGGAAGCTCCCATCCTCTTGATGCTCAGGTTGACCCGGGCGAGCAGCTCCGTGAGGCGGTACGGCTTGGTCATGAACTCATCGACGATCGATTCAAGCTCGATAGCGTTGCTCTCGAGGCGGGCGGCGTCGCTGATAAGGATTACCGGCACGCCCGCGGTCCGCCGGTTCGACTTGAGGCTGCGGCATATCTCGAAGCCGTCGATGTCCGGCGGAGCGTCATCGCAGATAATAAGGAGGAAACCACCCTCGAAGGCCATGGAGGCACCCGCTTCCGCGCCCGGCGCTGTCTCTACGTCGAAGCCTTCCAGGCGAAGGTTTCCGCCTACCTGGTCCGCTGCCGTTTCATCCCCGATAACGAGAATCCGATTAGTCACTACGACCTCCTATGCGGTGAGACCGTGAACGACCCCCACATTAGATTAACAGTATTTCAACACTGTGTTAAATCCGGTTTAACGTAATGGGTGGATAATAGTGCAGGAGATACGGCACGAACGCCGCGGTTGCCACCATGAAGGAGGGTTTGTTGACCATGAAAGGGCCGGGAAAGAGGAACCAGCAGGAGCCGGTGCGGCAGCAGGTGCCGCAGCCGCCGACCGCCGGGGGTGGAGAAGCAGTGAAGCGTGAGGCCCCCGAGCACGGCGGCGGTCAGGATATCGCCTCCCGCCTGGCGCCGGGGACAAGGGTGAAAATGCTGATCAGAAAGGCCGACCACGGCAGCCTGGAGGTGGTGGCGGTGCGGGTTACCGGTGAACAGAAAGGAGGGCCACCGGGGACCGTTCCCGAGTAAGCGCTCTCGAGTCCGCCGGGAGCGCGACTGAGAGTCGTGCCTCAAGTGGTTGGTGGAAGGTTGGCTTCTTCTCTTTCCTCTTCCTCGAAGTACCCCTGGGTCGCGTAGTAGATCGCCCGATCGAAGTAGAGCACCACCCGGTTGTTCAGCTCCAGTGCCTGGTAAAGCTCCAGGTTGGTGGTCAGCAGCCCCTCCTGCAGGACGAAGAGCCATATATGGCGCTTCAGCAGGAGAAGGGCCATGACGACCTCCTCGATGGGGTACTCCTGGGAACGCCGCGCCTTGCCCATTTGCCGGTAGAACGCCGCCAGCTTCTCCTTGGGGAGCGTGCGGCCGAGGTAGTATCCCATCCTCCTGCAGACACTCGCCGCTCGTTCGTGAAGCTCGTCGGGGGGGACGGTCCAGTACGAGCGTGTGTACTGCAGTGTGGACACGTCTTCGACCCACCTGTCGGCGATTATATCCGAGTTCTTCTCGATGATCTTGACAAGCTTGCTCGCGATTATCATTTCAACCCTCGTACGGTGCCGGCGGCGTTGAATATTGTATGTTAACGGGTTGGAGGTGGCAAATTGCGTGGCTCATCGCGACGGCGTGCCGCCGGCGAGTCAGTGGGATACCTGGGGCTGCTTTTCGAGATGCACACCGGTTGATTGGGCCAACTTGCTAACGATTACCTCTCCGTTCATGTTGCGCAGGGGAAAGTAAGAGCTGCCCATGGCATCGGCGATTCTACGGGCGGCGGGCTTCCGGCTCTCTCCGTGCACGGCCCGTCGAGTGGGTGCGCTGTCCAGGACTACCGAGTGGATGCCCCTATCACGGATATCCCCCGCGATATGGAGCGCTTCGCTCATCGGGTTGCCCGACCCGATGGTCACGTTTCCCCCGCCGTCGGAGATGAGGACCAGGAAAGGGGAGGGCTGAGGGGTGCGTGACATCTCGCGGTTGAGGACCCGGTATCCGAGGGCCAGCCCGTGGGAAAGGGGCGTGGTCCCGCCGGGTGTGAGTTCGGAGAGAAGCCTGCTGGCGAGGACGGTGCTCGAGGTGGGGCTCAGGACCAACTGGGCCGAGTCGTCCTTGAAAACGACGAGGCCCACCCGGTCGCGCTTCTGATATGCTTCCACCAGGAGTGAGAGGATCGCCTCCCGGGACGCGTCGAGCCTTTTCCGTGCGCCCATAGAGGCACTGGCGTCCACCACGAAGACTATCGAGGCCCCGCACTTCCGCTTTCGGACCTTTACCTTGAGGTCCTCGGGGAGGACCTCCGGCTTACCATCCTCGCCGCCGCCCCGCAGGGCTGATGACCTGATTGTGGCGTCGATGGCGATATCCGACGCGGTGAGGGGGAGGCGGTGGCCGTTCGGCGGCGTGCTGCGGCAGTAGCGCCCCCTGGAGTCCTGTACCTTTGCCGGGCCCCTGCGGCCGCCGGCGAGCGCGGTCGCGGCGCGGGGAATGGTGACCTCGTTAAACGATTCCTCCGGCGAGGTGTCCGGCGGATCGGGAGAAGGCCCGGTTTCCAACTGGAGTCCCTTACCCGTCTTCCCGTCGCAAGAGCCCTTCTCCGGCGGTTTTTCGCCGCCGGTGTATTCCTTAAGGAGAGCGCCGACGAGCGCGGTGACGTCAGCTTGCCCGGTGTCTTTGCTGCCCAGGGGCCCCCTTGAGACACGGTGGCCGAGCGAAAGCACGGCGACCCTTGCCAGGTGCTCGGCCTGAACCTGGTCGCATTCCTCCAGCGCGGCGAGGGCCCTGCCCGCGTAGAGCATCGAGAGGTCGGCGCGATGGCCGTCAGCCCCGGCTCGGTCGACGATGGCTGCAATCAGGTCAAGCAGGCCCTCGTGAATATCCACCTCCGGGTAACGCTCGCGGGCGGCCAACAGCTTGCCCCTTAGCTCTTCCTGAGCGGCATGCCACCGGGATTCGAACTCCAGGGGGTTTCTGCTGAACTGCAGGTTTCGCCTCAGTATCTCGGACCGCTCCCCGGCGGTGACCCGGGGGTCAACATCGGCGCAGAGGCCGAAGCGATCTTCCAGCTGGGGCCTCAGGTCACCTTCCTCGGGGTTCATGGTGCCTACCAGGATGAAGCGCGCGCCGTGCCGGAAAGATATCCCCTCTCTCTCCACCACGTTAACCCCCATCGCCGCGGAGTCGAGCAGGATATCCACGATGTGGTCCTCGAGAAGGTTGACCTCGTCCACGTAGAGGATGGACCTGTTGGCGCGGGCCAGGATTCCCGGCTCGAAGCTCTTCTCCCCCTGGCGTAGCGCTTTCTCAATATCAAGAGTGCCGACGACCATCTCTTCGGTTACATTCAGGGGCAGCGTCACGAGTTTCATGCGGTCCCGGCTGCCGGGGAGGGTCCCCTCCAGCGCAAGGTTCCCGGTGCATGGACCGCACAGCGATTCGATGTCCTGCGGGTCGCACGAGAACGGGCAGTCGGTTACAACATCGATCTCGGGCAGCAGGTGGGCGAGTCCGCGCACCAGCGTGGACTTCGCTGTGCCACGGCGGCCCCTGATGAGGACCCCGCCGACCTGGTGGCTGACCGCGTTCAACAGGAGGGCGAGCCGCACCCGTTCCTGCCCCACCACCGCGGCGAACGGAAACACGAGTTCTTTGTTCAACCTATCACCTCCAGCGTTCAGACCCTGGGCCCGCCGGGCCGTATATCGGCACTCAAGCGCGTTATGTCTCAATATATAGTTTCACCCACCGGGAAACGGTATCCTTTGAGCTCGGGCTCCTGGGGAGGCGTTCCGGGGTTCCGGGGGGCTGAGGGGACGGTGGAGGAGGCGGGCGTGCCGCGCTCCCGGAAAGGTAACAGGCGGCCGGCGGTCGAATTAAGGAACAAGCGCGAGGCTCGTTTGCGGACCGAGGCGCGGTATGTTAAAATGTTCCGGATTTT
Organism: Actinomycetota bacterium; assembly: GCA_018894655.1. GTDB lineage: Bacteria > Actinomycetota > Geothermincolia > Fen-727 > Anoxymicrobiaceae > JAHIPE01. Next base: position 3,398 of record JAHIPE010000262.1, on the reverse strand, counting down.
ACTCAGGAACAAGAGGATGTTGCAGCAGCCGGGACCTCTCTGTATAATTACCTGGTTCTAAGACAGGGAGAGAGCAATATAGGGGGTTTGATAGCATCACCTGGAAAAAGCCAAGAACGGTAATGTTCATTACAGCAGGACTTATTTTAGTACTTGCGGTGGCAATGTCGCCGTGGGTAGCGGCCCAGCCGCTCGACCAGCAGAAATCTGACGCGCAGAAGGACGTAGAAGTCGTTCAGCAGAGGCTTGAGGACGCGGTGGAGAGGTACAACTACGCCTGTTACAAGATCGAGCGGACGCGGGCCGAGATCCAGCAGAACGAGGAGGCCCTGACCGCGGCCGAGGCTGAGCTCGCGAAGAATAAGGGCAGGCTCAACAGCCGTGTGAGGGCGATGTACGTGACCCGGCATAACCGCTTCCTCGACGTTGTGGTGAACGCCGGCAACTTCGACGAGTTCCTTGTGGGAATGGACCTTGCCAAGAAGCTGAGCAGCAAGGACGCACAGCTGGTCCGCGACGTGAAGGACGCCAAGGCCAGCCTGGAGGCCGCAAGGAACGCGCTGGCGGAGAGGGAGAACGAGCAGGAGGCTGCCAGAAAAGAGCTTTCCGCCAGTAAGGCCTCTATAGAGAAAGACCTGGCCGGGGCTAAGGGCAAGCTGGCTGGGGTCGAGACCCAGATCAAGCAGGCAATGGAGGCGCGGCTCGCGGAGGCGTCCTCTTCCTCTTCCTCTTCCTCCTCCTGGACCAGCAACCCGACTAACCCTTACCCAACGCCAACCAGGCCGCCGGGCGCGCCGAACGGCGGGGTCGTAGGAGTCGCCTATGACCAGTTGGGGAAGCCGTACGCTTGGGGGGCGGCCGGCCCCAGCTCGTTTGACTGCTCCGGGCTGGTCCAGTACTGCTACCGGGTCGGGGCGGGTAAGTACATTCCTCATAGCTCGTACGCCCAGAGGAGTAGCGGGACGAGCGTGGGTGTCAGCCAGATGGCGCCGGGAGACATCGTGGGCTTCCGCGGCTGGGGGCACGTAGGGGTCTACGCCGGCGGCGGCAGCTATATCCACGCGCCGAGCTCCGGCGACGTGGTGAGGGTGGCTTCGCTTTCCGCGCGCAGGAACTACTGCGGGGCGGTCAGGCCCTAGAGTTGCCTGGTTCATAGAATATCGGAAAGGCCCCGAGAAGGGGCCTTTCTTATCGAACCGGGGGAAAGTGGAGGAAGGTGTCAGAGGCTGTTATTTTCTTCGACCCTATCTTTGAGGAGCACCGGACCGGCTTCGGGCATCCCGAGAGGCCGGAGCGGCTGCAGGCGTCCCTCAGCGCCCTCGGGGAGTCGGGACTCCTGGACGTGGTGGAGGTCAGGTCACCCACCGATGCCACCCTGAGAGATATCGGGCTTATACACTCCACCAGGTACATCGAGCAGGTTCAGCGGGTATCCGAGAGGGGTGGGGGTCAGCTTGACATGGACACGACACTCTCGGAGGCTTCCTTCAGGGCGGCGCTACGTGCAGCCGGCGCCCTGGTGAACAGCGTCGACGGGTGCCTGGACGGCGAGTTTTCGCGGTCGTTCTGCATGGTGAGGCCGCCGGGGCACCACGCGTTACCCAGCCGGGGAATGGGTTTCTGCGTATTCAACAACGTGGCTATCGCGGCGCGCTACGCGATATCCAGGAGAGGCCTGGACAGGATCATGATAGTGGACTGGGACGCCCATCACGGAAATGGGACACAGGAGGTGTTCTACAAGGACCCCTCGGTCATGTATGTCTCGCTGCACCAGTACCCCCACTACCCCGGGACCGGCGCGGTCGACGAGACGGGCCAGGGCAAGGGGGAGGGGTACACCATGAACTTCCCGTTCCCGGCCGGTACCGGCGAGGAGCATTACCTGGAGGCTTTCGAGAAGGTGATCATCCCCGCGGGCCGGAGGTTTGACCCGGACATGGTGATGGTTTCCGCGGGCTACGACAGCCACGCCGGAGACCTTCTGTGCTCGATGCGCCTCAACGACGCCTCCTACAGGAAGATTACGGAACTTCTCCTTGGTTTGGCGGGAGAATGCTGTAATGGTAGACTCATTGTGACCCTTGAGGGCGGATACAATCTCGAGGCCATGGCTCGTTCCGTGGTGCAGACGACAGGCGCACTTGCGGGAGTGGAGGTCCACGGGAAGGACGAGGCGGCCCAAGCAACGGCGCGTGCCGAGCAGGCCGGCGAGGTAATCAGCCGGGCGGCAAGCCTGGCGGGCGTATAGGAAAAGGCCGGGCGAAAAGAGGCGCAGGGCGAGTAACGGAACATACTTGAGAGGCGGTAACCGTGGATATTCATGCGCTACTGGCGCTGGCGGTGGAGCAGAAGGCTTCCGACGCGCACCTCAAGGCGGGAAGCCAGCCTTACTTGAGGGTCGACGGCACGTTGTTCGAGGCCGATTTTCCCGTCCTGTCCCCCACGGACATCGTGGAGATCGCGTTCTCCCTCATGGACGAGAAGCACGCGCGCGCCTTCCACGAAACCAGTGAGGCGGACTTCGCCTATAGTGTCTCGGGGCTGGGAAGGTTCAGGGCCAACATCTTCAAGCAGCGAGGGACCGTGGGGATATCCATTCGGCGGGTGCTTACCAAAAAGATCCCGACGTTCGAGGAGCTCGGCCTCCCCCCGGTGCTCAAGCGGCTGGCCGACGAGGCACGCGGCCTGGTGCTTGTCACGGGGCCCACCGGCAGCGGCAAGACAACCACGCTGGCCTCGATGGTAGACTGGCTGAACGAGAACAAGCGGCTGAACATCGTCACCATCGAGGATCCCATAGAGATACTCCATATGGACAAGAAGTGCATCGTGCACCAGAGGGAGATAGGTACCGACACCGACTCGTACAGGGAGGCGCTGAGGCACATTACCCGGCAGGACCCGGACGTGATCCTGATAGGCGAGATGAGGGACGTGGAGACGGTCACGTCCGCCATGAACATCGCGATGACCGGGCACCTGGTGGTCTCGACGTTCCATACCCAGGACACCACCGAAACGGTCAACCGCATGATCGACTTCTTCCCGCCCATTCAGCAGAAGCAGGTGCGAATAACGTTGACCAGCACGCTTGCCGGCGTTGCAAGCCAGATACTGCTACGCCGGAGCGACGGCGTCGGGCGGGTTCCGGCCGTCGAGGTGATGGTGATGAACGGCAGACTGGCCGAGTGCCTTCTCAATGAGGAGCCAACCAGCGTCATGCGGGAGGTTATCTCCGCCGGCGAGTTCTACGGGATGCAGACGTTCAACCAGTCGCTGGTATCTCTCTACGCCGATGGCCTGGTCGATTTCAGCACCGCGCTGAAGGCTTCCAACCAGCCCCACGATTTCATCCTCATGGCCAAGCAGATGGGGCTCCCGGTAGAGGAAACCCT
>JAHIPE010000044.1 GCA_018894655.1 Actinomycetota bacterium | reverse complement strand
CGGCATAATGTCGAGTACCCCACAGGTGACCGCATACTCGTCCGTGCACTCGTCCCCGGGCTCCACGTCACCCTCGTCCAGCCAGAGCGCGTGCTCCCTCAGGCGAATGCCCAGTGGAAACTCGAACCCATTGAGACAGCGGTAGCAGGTCAGCGTGATGCTCCCGGAGACCGTACCGGAAACCTCGACTGCCCCTGCGATACGCCGCATCTCCAATGACCAGACTATACCTTCGCCGGGGAGGAACGCAAGCTCGAAGCCGGCCTCGAGAAGAACCGCCGCGCTGCCTTTCACCTGCTTTATATCGCCTGTGGAAGCCAGGTCGCTGGAGATATCGATGCTCAGGTCCATCGCGGTCTCATTATTCATCAACGTTTAACCCGTACCACGGGCCGGCAGCCAGTTCGTCTGACAACAAAGCCCCGAGGCGGCTCGGGGCGGTGAAGCGATTGGCGGCGCCGGGTCAGTCCTCCTCCCCGATGTCGTACTCGTACTCCTCCTCGATTGGTTCCTCGCGGTATCCTCGGAGCTTCTCGCGCCACGTGCTGACGCGGCTCAATATCTCGTCGGTCGAATCCCTGATATCCAACAAGGAAGCCTCCATCTCGCCGAAGATTCGGTCGGCGACGTCCTCGGCGTCAAAGACTATCTTGCGCGCTTCCTCCTGAGCCTCGTCAATCATGTGGTCCCGCTCGAGCTCCGCCTGCTTGATGATCTCAGTATCCTGCACCATCCGCTCAGCGTGCTTCTCAGCCCGCTGGAGCAACTCCTCCTCCTTGCGCTGGGCCTCGCCCAGAATCCTGTCCCGCTCCTTGGAAACCAGCCTCGCCTTCTTTAACTCGCCCGGCAACGTCGTCCTTATATCATCCAGGAAGTCATAGAACTCCGCCTCGTTTATCATCACGGAAGAGGAAAGCGGAACCCGCTTGGAGTTCGCCACAAAGTCCTCGATCTTGTCCAGACGAGTAAAAATATCCATCTGCCGCTACTCCTTTCCCACCTTCTGCGCGTTACGGCCCTTCCCGAACTTCTCTAGGATGCGCTCCTCGACCATCTCGGGAACCAGGCCGCTGATGCACCCGCCGTACGATAGCACTTCCTTCATGCCGCTCGAACTCAGGTACGTGTACTCGGGGCTGGCCATCACGAAGAAAGTCTCGATACGGTCATCCATCTTCCTGTTGAACTGTGACATCTGGAACTCGAACTCGAAGTCCGACATCGCCCGGAGGCCCTTCACTATGGTGCAGGAGTCGTACTGGTGGGCCAGGTCCACCAGCAGGCAATCGAAGGAAATGACCTCCGTGTTATCCGTTTCCGCGAGGCAATGCCCAAGCATCTCCATCCTCTCCTCCGTCGAGAAAAGGGGGCACTTGTCAGGGTTGGCCGCCACCGCCACGATGACCTTGTCAAAGTGCTTGGCGGCCCTCAGTATTACGTCCATGTGCCCGTTTGTCACCGGGTCAAACGTGCCAGGGCAGATCGCCACGTTCACAGTCGCTTCCTCCAGGTACAGCCCGCCTCTTCACCTACACAGAATATCGAGATAATCGAATCCCCGTACTCCCTTCGCTCCACCAGTGACCACTTCTCCGGAGGTGGCTCGTACCGAGATCGCGGTGAATGCCGGTATAGCAACAGACCCCCAGCATCGATTAGCCCCCTCTCGTGGATGCGGCTAAAAAGCTCCTCCAGTAAGCGCTTATCAATTCTAAATGGGGGATCAATAAAAATCAAACCGTACCGGCCGGAAACTCGAGCCAGCCCCTGGGGCAGCCTGGCCGTGTATACGTTCGTTTCCCCCCCCAGGCGGGCCCGGGCGAGATTATCGGTTATCGAGCCTGCGGTGGCCCTGTGCTGCTCAATGAAATCAACTTGTGAAGCCCCGCGGCTCAAGGCCTCGATACCAAGCGACCCCACCCCCGCGAAGAGGTCGAGCACCCGGGCGCCCTCCACCGTGTCTCCCAGCGCGGCGAAAACCGACTCCTTCACCCGGTCCAGCACCGGCCGTACCCGGTATCCTTTCGCCCCATAGAGCCGGGTGCCCCTGGCGCTACCGGCGATAATCCTCATGGGTCCCCCTCCTTAGGCCCCATCCCAACCTTCCCCCCTTCAAGGGGGGAAGGTTGGGATGGGGTGTGTCTCTCGTCAACCATGAAACAGCCACTCGAGCGTCCCACCGAACCTCCTGTTGGCCTCCCAGCGAAGCAGCACGTTCTCGCCTTCCGAAAGCACCGGGTCCCGGTCGACCAGGCGGAACGCCACGCTCCTGGCGTCCCGGATAAGCTTGAAATCCCGTGAGAGACGGGCAAGCTTGAGGTCGGGAAGCCCCGACTGGCGGATCCCGAACAGGGAGCCCTCGCCCCTTATCCGCAGATCGGCTTCCGCCAGCGCGAACCCATCGTCGTATCGCTGTATCGCCTCCATGCGGGCCTTCGCCTCGTCGGTCGTGGGGTTGGCGAACAGGACGCATATCGCCCTTTCGCTCCCCCGGCCTATCCTCCCCCGCAACTGGTGAAGCTGGGCCAGGCCGAAGCGGTCCGCGTCCTCCACTATCATTGCGGTGGCGTTGGGCACATCTATGCCGACCTCCACCATTACCGTGGAAATAAGTATATCGATCTCGCCCGCACCGAAGCGCTCCATGACCCTCCGCTTGTCCTCACTTTTCATCTGGCCGTGCACCAGCCCGATGTCGTACCCCGGAAACTCGCCTGCCAGCCGCCCGGCCTCCTTCTCGGCGGCACGGGCCTCGAGCTTCTCGGACTCCTCCACCAACGGGCAGATGACGAAGACCTGCCTTCCCAGCCGCACCTCCTCGCCCACCATGGCAAACGCGCCCTTCCTCTGGCTCTTATCGGCCACTACCGTCACCACCCCCTTGCGCCCGGCGGGCAACTCGTCCATGACCGAGACGTCGAGGTCCCCGTACAGCGTCAGGGACAACGTGCGCGGTATCGGGGTAGCGGACATGTGCAGCACGTCCGGGGCACTTCCTTTTGCGGCCAGTGTGACCCGTTGCCTGAGCCCGAACCGGTGCTGCTCGTCGATCACCACCACCCCGAGCCGGTCAAAGGAGACGCCTTCCTGGATCAGGGCATGGGTGCCCACCACCACGCCAACGTCTCCGGAGGCGATATCCCGGAGATCATCTGCGGGTGTGCCGGCGGTGAGCAACCCGACTCTCACGGGAAGGCCCTCGAGCATCCCGCCTATCCGGCGGTAATGCTGGTGAGCAAGTATCTCGGTCGGCGCCATGATAGCCCCCTGGTACCCCCCATCCACCGCCAGCAGGAGCGCCTGGACCGCGACCACCGTCTTTCCCGAACCGACCTCCCCCTGCAGTAGCCGGTTCATCGGGACGGCCAGCGACATGTCCCGGGCTATCTCCCCCCAGGCCTTCTCCTGGACAACTGTCAGCTCGAACGGGAGCGACCGCCGGAACCCCCCCACGAGTTCGCCGGGCGGCCCGTGGGATATCCCACCGCCCTCCCGCTCGCGCCGCTTCTTCCGCAGGGCAAGCCCCACCTGCATGATGAATATCTCGTCGAAAAGGGCGCGGTAACGAGCCTTCCCCAGCGTCTCCTCGCCTCCGGGGAAGTGGATCTCGCGTAGCGCTTCGGTGAGCGGCATGAGACCGAACGTGCGCCTGACCTCCTCCGGCAATACGTCGGCCATCCCGCCTACCATGTCAAGAGCGCGGCTTACCAACTTACGGAGCGCCGCCGACGTGACCCCTGCCGTCCCCGGGTACAACGGTATTATGCGGCCGGTGTGAATTCCCTGGGGGCCCCCTCCTTGGTCCTCCCCCTCAGGCCCCATCCCGACCTTCCCCCCAAAACCTCCCCCATCCAAGCCTTCCCCCTCCTCCCCGCCACCCAGCACGTCGTAGGAGGGGTTCACTATCTGGAGGCGTTTATACTGGAACTGCACCTTCCCTGAGAAGGCGGTCTCCACCCCTTCCTTCAACTGTTCCCTGTGGTACTCCTGGTTGAACCAGACCCCGCTCAGGTAACCGGTCCCGTCGAACAGCGAAACCACCAGGATGTTCTTCCGTGAGCGGGTCCGGCGGCTCTCCACATCACATACCGTGCCCACCACGGTCGCGTCCT
>JAHIPE010000261.1 GCA_018894655.1 Actinomycetota bacterium | reverse complement strand
TCCATTATGACATCGGCGGAATCGACAGTCCCAAATTCCTCAAAGGCTGCCCTTACGTCTTCAGAGCTTGTAGAGTAACCCAAGTTCCCAACATATAGTTTCACTATCCTTCACCTCCTTCGTTACAAACAAAACCCGAGGGAACGGTCTCCTCGGGAAAAGTATCAAAACCCACCTCAAGAACCGGTACGATGCTCGCATTATAGCAGATGTGTGTTGATATGCAACAGGCCAGGCGGGCAGGGGAGCACTAAGCCTGATGTATACTAGCCAATGCGGAATCCGCATATCATACTAATCCGCCAATGAATCGACAGGCGACACGGCCATTCAAGAAAGGAAGATCATGAGCTCCTTTTCTCAACTATCGACCACGACCGACAACGAGGAAGAAGCCCTGAATCTCGCGAGGCTCCTTGTCGAACAGCGCCTGGCTGCATGTGTTCAAGTAGTCGGACCGGTCAAGAGCGTGTATCGGTGGGAAGGTGAGATCGAGCAGACTGAGGAGTGGATCTGTCTAATCAAGACCAGAGAAGAGCTGTTCGAAGAAATGAAGAAACTGGTCGAGGCGAATCATTCATACGAGATGCCGGAGCTCCTATCAATCCCCATCATCAATGGGAGCGAAGGGTACCTTCAGTGGCTCGATAGCAACTTGGCCGAATGAGGCACCGCTTCCTTGAACTCCCTCGGATAGGCCTATCAACAAGCTTTTCGAAGACTAATGTAATCGGGAAAGTCCAAGATATGGGCATCATCCCACCATTGATGGTTTGGAGGTGTAGTGACCCGTATTTCAGACGCAGTGGGGACAGGTCCCATCGATGCACCCCTCTGGGGGAAGGCTAGCCTGGGGTGCCCGAACACCAAGCACAGGGAACCCCCACCTCAATCCTCCCCCTGCGAGGGGGAGGAGGAAAAAGATATGTCTTCCCGATTAGCATTACCTGCCCTATACTACTCATCGAAGGATGCAATATGCTCCAGCGCGGCACCGGGTCACCTCCATTGCTCGCAAATGCGCCCTCGCCGAAGGAGTGAACACGCCGACAGAGAAGATGGCTACTCGACCGGGAGAACTATTTGTTCGCCGCCGGTAATGGCTTTCTGAAAGGGTCGTAAGAGATGAAAACCGGTTATTCCTCCTTGAGATTGAGCTCAGGGATAAACGTGACCGTGGTTGGCAATTATATCCCCAGGCAGTGTGGGCTCGCGACATTTACCACCGATGTCGCCCACTGGGTTACAGAAGAGCTGGGACCCGGTTCAGACGTTTTTGTAGTCGCGATGAATGACACGCCGGAGGGCTACGAGTACCCACCGGAGGTCAGGTTCGAAGTAACCGCCGACAACCCCCGTGACTACCACCGCGCCGCCGACTTTATAAACCTCTCGGGCGTGGATATAGTCTGCCTGCAGCACGAGTTCGGTATCTTCGGCGGCCCCAGGGGGTTCTACATTACAAACCTGCTTAGGGACCTGGCAAAGCCGGTGGTGACAACCCTTCACACCGTTCTTCCCGACCCGGAGTCTGACAGGCACGAGGCTCTTGCGCAGGTAGCAGAGCTCTCCGATGCCCTGGTGGTAATGAGCAGAAAATCCATAGACCTCCTTGAGCACTACTACGGTATCTCCCCCGAAAAGGTCCACTTCATCCACCACGGCGTGCCCGACATGCCGTTTGCCGACCCCGGCATCTTCAAGGTGAATTGGGGCCTCCAGGACAAGAAGGTGCTGCTCACGTTCGGCCTCCTGCACCCGAGGAAGGGGATCGAGTACATGATCGAGGCGTTGCCTCCGCTGGTAGAGAGGTTCCCGGATATCGTCTATGTCGTTCTGGGGGCAACGCACCCACCGGAGAAGGAGCGAAACGGCGAGAGGTACAGGTTCTCCCTGAAGAGAAGGGCGAGGGAGTTCGGTGTGGAAGACCACGTAATCTTCTATGACCGTTTCGTCTCCATCAAGGAACTAACGGAATTCCTGGCGAGCTGCGACGTCTACATCACTCCATACCTCGACATGAACCAGATAGCCAGCGGAACCCTCGCGTATGCCCTGGGGCTCGGCAAACCGATAGTCTCGACACCCTACTTCTACGCGCAGGAGCTTCTCGAGGGGGGACGTGGGATCCTGGTGCCCCCCAGGGACCCGGACAGTATGGCTGAGGCCATCGGCTCCCTGCTGAGTGATGATTCACGACTGGAGCACATGCGCCACGAGGCCTACAGTTACGGCCGACAGATGATATGGAAAGAGGTCGCACGGGAGTACGTGAAGCTGTTCCAAAGCGTCCTGGCGGGAAGCGAGCCGGTCCCAGTACCAGTCGCCTCATGCCCACCGATCTCGTTCCGGGACCTCCCGAAGCCCAAGCTCGACTATTTCTCCCGACTGACGGACAAGACAGGTATCATAAGAAAATCCGCATTCGACATTCCTGATCGGGCAAGCGGCTATAGCACTGATGATAACAGCATGGCACTGGCGGCTACGGTTATGTACCACCTGCAGACTGGAGACTCCCGAAGCCTGGACCTGGCAAGGATATACCTCGGTTTCCTCAAGTACATGCAGCTTCCCGACGGCCGGTTCAGAAACTACCTCAGCTATAAACTCACTTTTCAGGACGAGGTCGGTGGAGAGGAGTGCCAGGGCAGGGCGCTGGCGGGGCTGGGCCTTACCATAGCCCTTGAGCCAGACGAAGCGATGGCGTCTATCTCCAAGAGCATGTTCGAGAGCGCTCTCGCTTGCGCCGCGACACTGTCATATGCGAGGTCGCTGGCCTACGTCATACGAGGCTGTTACCACTACCTGAGCCGGTTCCAGGGGGCGGGCCATGTCACCAAGTTGCTGGACGGGGCCGCGTCGAAGCTGCTCGGCCACTACCGTAACAACGCCGAGTCGGGCTGGCGCTGGTTCGAACCTTGCCTGTACTACGGAAACGGGATGCTGTCCCGGGCGCTGCTGCTCGCTTTCAGGGCCACCGGCAACCCGGAATACCGGGATGTCGGCCTGGAAAGCCTCGATTTCCTGACCGAGCAGAGTTACAGGGACGGTATCTTCGACCTGGTCGGGGACCTGGGTTGGTACCCTAAGGGAGGGAATAGGGCGCGGTTCGAGCAGCTGCCTATCGAGGCATGCTCCCTGGTGGAGGCATACGTGGACACCTACCTGGTCGAGCGTGATGACCGATACCTCGAGCTGGCCAGGGCAGCCCTCGAGTGGTTCCTGGGAAGAAACGTCGTGCGCCAGCCGCTGTACGATTTCGCAAGCGGCGGTTGTTCTGACGGACTTCTTCTCAATGAGGTGGACCCAAACCGCGGTGCTTCGGCCACCATACACTTCCTGCTCGCGCTGCTTCGGATGACGTTCGCGGTGCACCCGGAGTCCGAGGTTCTCGGTCAGGATGTCCCGTCGGCCTGAAAGGTTCATGCAGGTTATTACGTCTGCCAGTTGAAAAATCTGTTAGCGGCCCAATCCGAGCGCCGGCGGGCTGGAAGACCAGGGGGTGACCACTCAGTTGAACAGGGACCAGGAAAGCCGAAGCGGATACTTCACCGAGGACGGCCTTCAGTATATCATCACCGATCCCCGTATGGCCCTACCATACATCAACTATCTCACCAACGGCCGTTACTGCGCTTTTATAACCCACACTGGCGGGGGCTACTCGTTCTGGAAACAGCCCCCCGCCTACGGCATCAACCTGTGGGCTCCCGCCCTCAACAACGACCCGGGCCGGTTTATCTATATCAAGGATGGCGAAGACATATGGACGCCGAACTGGTTGCCCACCAGGAGCCGGCTCGATTCCTGGCGCTGCATCGTTGGCATGGGTTACCAGCGGCTGGAGGCGGAGAAGAACGGGATCGCCGCTTTTCTCTCTTACCTGGTTCCGCTCGATGCGGACCTGGAGTACTGGATATTGCGGCTGCGTAATCTCTCCGGTGAACCCAGGCGCCTGGAAGTTTATCCGTATCTGGAACTGCTTCTCGGCCAGCACATGCCAAACATCATCTCTTACTATTCCAACATACTGTTCAACAGGGTCTTCTGGAACGGGGATTTCCTCGTCGGGGAGAAGACCTACTGGAACCGGGAAGCCCACATGCCCAACCAGGAGTGGCCGGTAAAGGTCTTTTTCGCGAGTACGCACAATCCGGATGCGTTCGAGACGATGCGTGAGAAGTTCATCGGGCCAGGGAGGAACACATCTTGCCCACAGGCAATCACCGAAGGGAGTCTTTCGAACTCCGACAACGAGGGGCGCGCCGCCGTTTTCGCACACAAGTACACCATCGACCTCGAACCCGGCCAAGACGAGCGCGTGATAATCGCGATGGGGATTGCACGGGATAAATCTGATTTCGATCTCGTAGGCCACCACATCAAGCCCGAGGTTTTCGAGGAGAGGTTTACGGCCTGCAACAGGTACTGGCTCGATATCGCCTACGGTGAGACCGTTTACACTCCAGACAAGCATGTAAACCATTTTCTGAACATATGGAACAAGTACCAGTCCCGGGTCTGCTTCTGGTGGTACAGGTCAGACGGGTCGTTCTTCATCTGCAGCGGGAATGAGAGCTGGGGATACCGGGATTCCGCCCAGTGCATCCTGGGGGCCCTCCCAAGGTTCCTTGACGACGCTTGGCAGCGAATACTCTGGCATGTCGGTCTCATTCAGTCGAATGGCAGTGTGGACCAGGGGTACATAAGAGACATCAAGAAGCCTTCGGGTACCCCCGGGAACATAGATGTAGCTATGTGGCTTCCCATATCCACCTTCTACTTCCTCAAGGAGAGCGGCAGAGTCAATTTGTTTGACGATATGGTCACAACTCAGGACAAGGTCGATATGGCCTTTAGCGAGCTGATCTACCGGATAATCGAGAACGTCTGGAGCCGGAGGGGCGCCCGCAACCTCGTGCGCATGGAGCGAGGAGACTGGAACGATGCCATGAACTATGCTGGTCGCGAGATGCGAGGCGAGTCCGTCATGGCGAGCCAGCAGCTTCTATACCTCTGCAAGGAGTACCTTGAGCTATCAAGGACTGTGGCAGAGCTACCTGGAACAAGGTTCGCAAAGAACGTCGCGGGGGCTCTGACCGAGGCGTTGGAGGAACACGCCTGGGACGGGGACTGGTATATACGGGGGACGACCGACGAGGGAGAGGTGATAGGAGGAAAGGGAAACCCGGTAGCGGAGATATTCGTGAACTCCCAGAGCTGGGCGGTAATGGCCGGGCTGGACCCGGAGCGATGCCGGGTTGCTATGCAGTCGGTGAAGGAGAGGCTGCTCACCGACAAAGGTTGCGCCCTGTTCTTGCCAGGGTGGAAGGATCCCGACCCGGAGATAGGTATAATCACCCGTTTCGCGGTCGGCACGAAGGAGAACGCAGCCATCTTCCTGCATGCGACCGCTTGGGCCACGATGGCCTGGGCCATGGTGGGGGACGGGGACACCGCTTTCAGGTCCCACCGGTCTGTCCTCCCGAACGTGAGGTCACACGAGGACGGTAATCTATACCAGTCAGAACCCTACGTTTACGCGGAGTACATCGTGGGCCCGGAGTCAGAGTATTTCGGGGAGGGATCCCATTCCTGGTTCACCGGTGGAGCCGCATGGCAGTGGCACGTCTTCTGGGGCCATATCCTCGGGGTGCGGCCAACCTACGATGGGTTGCTGATCGACCCCTGCCTTCCAGGGGACTGGGAGGCCCTGGCTGCCCGTCGCTGGTTCCGTGGGGCCATTTACGAAATCGCGATTGACAAACCTGCAGGTATTAACAAAGGGGTAAGAAAGATTCTGGTGGACGGCGAGCCTGTCGAAGGAAACATCATCATCCCGCACGCGGATGGTCTCGTTCACCAAGTCAGCGTCGAGATGGGGACTCCCACCCTAACTTGAGTGCGTCGGCATCTGTCAGGTCGTCCGTCAGCTTTACCGCACCTGGTTCCCTGGACACAAGTTTGACGCCTAGTAGTCGATAGAAAGCTCAAGCTCCGACTCGCTCGCCGCGGCCGCGACTCTGGACGCCACTTCATCGGGCGGGAAGGAGAGGCCTGTGATGCTCCGCGGGCTCCAGGTTGCCTGCACGCGACTATTCAGCGGCCTGCAGATCTAAACCTCCAGGGGCTTGGCCATCTCATCGCCCTCATAGATACGCACTCCGCCTTCCGCGAGGCGCTTCAGGAACTCCTTCGGGTCGACGCATGCCTCCGGGGCCAGGGCGCCCCTGTTGGTGATGAGGCCTTCCCCGACCATCTGGACCACTATCGACGTCGGAAGGCAGGTAAGCATGTCCATGTGCTCGGCTGCGCCGTAGGCGAGGTGGGTCCACTTGCCCTTCTTCTTGCCCGTGATATCCGTCCTGCATGCCGAGCACGCCACCGACGGCTTGCCGATGCTCTCGAGGTACGGCAGCACCCTGTTGAAGAAACCGCCGACGAGGTCCTTCTTGCGCTCGGTGTTGGTGAGGCCCATTGCGACCAGCACGTTTGTGAGGCCCACCAGGAAGGCGTCGGTGAGGCCTCCCTTCAGGGTGACCTTCCTCGCGTTGATGAAGCGCGGGATGGTGACAGGCTCCGGGTGCCCCGCGTGGAATACGTTTACCTCGCCCACGGTATCCGGAAAGCGGATCTTTTCCAGGCCGGACCCCGCCTTGATGTACTGCATCCTGCCGTCGATGTAAGACGGTATCATGCCGGTCACCGCGTGGATGTAGTGCAGGGTGACCGCCTTGCCGGCGGTGTCCGAGGGGTCGCACGCCCAGGAGGTCGCTATCTCGTCCACCTCGTCGAGCTGGTCCGCTCCCAGCCGGGCGAAGATGTTGGTGATGCCCGGTGTCCAGCCGACTCCGGTGATGGCGGTTACCTTGGCTCTCTTCGCTTCGCCGTCAAGCTCCATGAAAGCCGCAGCGGCGTCGTAGTCGTCGCAGATGCTGACGTAGTTTACGCCGGCGTCGATGCAGGCCTTGGCGACCTTCTTCTCGTACTTGTAGAACGGCCCAATAGTCCCCATCGCCGCGTCGTACCCCTTGACCGTCTCTACCATCTCATCGTGGTTGTTCGCGTCCACCTTCTTCGCGCTGCATTTGCTCCCCAGCTCCCTCGCAACCATCTGGGCCGCCTCCAGGTCGTAGTCAGCAATCAAGAGCTCTTCCACGCTGTCCTTCGACGCGAGGTCCTTGACCCCGAACCTGCCCATAACACCGGCACCTCCTAGCGCAACTACCCTCATCTTTCCGCTCCTTTCACCCATTAGCCGTCGGGTCTTGCCGACCCTGGCCGCTACTTCCTCAGGCCCGAGATGATGATTCGCATGGTCTCCTCCAGAGCGTCGCGCATCGAGAACTCCTCTTCGTTCTCCAACCACTCGACCTCGAGCCCCTCCGTTATACCCAGAAGGATGAAAGCCATCTGCTTCGAATCTACCTCCCTGAACTCACCGCTCTTCATGCCCTGCTCGATAAGGCTCTCCAAAGCTTTTCTGATACGAACGTAGTAGCTCGTGACCTTCTCGGTATAATCCCTGCTGAAAATATAGCTCCGGTCCGCCCTGAACTTCCATAGCAAGCGGAGGTAGTCGGTCTCCTTGTAGTAGAGCTCCGCAACCGCTCTGACCAGTACCTCCAGCCTCTCGATGGCCGGCCCCTTTTCGTCCCTGGCGCGCTCGATGAGCTCAAGGAAGTCGTTGAGCATGTCCGATACAAGAGAGAAGGCGACCTCCTCTTTGCTACTCCAGTACCAGTAGAGTGTTCCCTTGGAAACGCCGGCAGCCTCGGTAAGCTCCCGCGTACTCGTGGAGTAGAAGCCCTTCTCCGAGAAGAGCTTGAGGGCGGCCTCCTTTATTGCCTGCTCGTTTGCTGCTTTTTCCGCGGGTCGTCCCAATTCCTCACCACTCACCGTTCCGTAACCACACATATCTTGACCGGGCGCCCAGTATGGGGTACATTAACGCGTTCCTGCGCACCTTGTCAAGAAAATGGGAGGGCAGAGTACTGGTCCTTATACCCGCCGATGTTTGGTAGACTTTACATCCGAAGTCTTTGTGACGATACCATATATCGGCGTCGTATTGTCCCGAAAGTTGAGTGGTCATGTCCAGGATAGTCCTGATAAACCCGGCGAAAGAGGTTCCCCTGCTGGATTGGACGATGCGCTACCCCCCGCTCGGTCTCATGTCCATCGCTGCAGTCCTCGACGGGCACGAAGTCGAGATACTGGACCTCAAGGTAGAAAAACTACGCGCGGACGCGCTTGGAAGAAGGCTGAGC
Organism: Actinomycetota bacterium; assembly: GCA_018894655.1. Classification (GTDB taxonomy): domain Bacteria; phylum Actinomycetota; class Geothermincolia; order Fen-727; family Anoxymicrobiaceae; genus JAHIPE01. Next base: position 1,492 of record JAHIPE010000261.1, on the reverse strand, counting down.
GGGGTCGATATAGTGGGGATCACAGTCCTGACACCTTCCATCGACTCCGCACTGGAGGTGTGCCGGACCGCCAAAGAGTGCGGGGCTTTCACAGTACTCGGGGGGGTCCATCCTTCGTTGATGCCGCATATCATCGAGAACCCGGAAGTGGATATCATTGTACGCGGGGAAGGAGAGCTCACATTCAAGGAGATCGCGGACGGCAGGCCCCTGGCCTCTATAGCCGGGATCAGCTTCGTGAGCGGTCCCGCCGTGGTGCACAACCCCGAAAGACCTCCGGCTGACCTGAACGCCCTCCCGCCGCCGAGGCGGGACCTGGTCTCCGCCTACAGGGGCCGGTACACGGCGTTCGGCAAGAGCCTGGACGCCCTGAGCACGGCCAGGGGTTGTCCTTTTCGATGCACTTTCTGCTGCGTGCCCATGCTCTGGCGGGGTTACAGGGAGCTGTCGCCCGTTGAAGTCGTCAACGAGATAAAGCGGATGGACGCGGCCGAGATCGTCAGCATCGTCGACGACAACTTCTGCCAGGACATGAGAAGGGTCGATGCGATATGCGACCTCATCATCCGGGAGCGGTTGAACGATAGGATATTCTCCGTCTTCTCGAGGGTCGATTCGATAGTCCGCTACCCCGAGATAGTGGCGAAGATGGCACGGGCCAACATGCGGGTGGTCTTCATCGGGATCGAGGCGGCTACCCAGCACGCTTTGGACCGGATGAACAAGAAGACGCGTATCGAGGACATATACAGGGCGTGCGAGATACTCGAGACCAACGGGATACTGATCTGGGCCGGGCACATCATAGGTAACCTGGACGATACGTACGATGACGTCGAGGAACTGATACGGATGAGCAACGAGCTCCCCGTGGACATGGCCGACTTCACGGTAATAACTCCTTATCCCGGGACCGACCTCTACCGTCTGGCCGTGGAAAACAACCTGATAGACGAGTTCGACTTCGCCGAATACTGCGAGTGCGAACCACATATGCACACGGCTCACCTCTCGCGTATCGAGATCATGGAACTGCAGATCAAGGCGTACATGAAGTTCTACGGTTTCGGGGCCATGGCGAAGCGCTTGACCAGGTGGTCCAGGAACAAAGAGAAGAAATGGATCGTCGAGAGGAACCTCACGGGGATCAGGTCGTTTCTGAAGTTCAGGAACAAGTCCGCGTTCTATTTTTGGAGGACCTATAAGGAGACGGTCGGAAAGACCGAAGGGACAAAGATCCGCAAGTACAGCCCGATGGTCTCGACACCCAAGCTCTACTCGATCGCCGCCGGCGCCGTGGCCGCCTTGATCACGGTCCTGCTCACGATCGCAGTGGGCCGCTATTACGGACACTACTCGTCCCGGCCGCTGGCCTTCCTCGTCGCCGACCTGCTTTTCTCCAGCATGCTCGTGGCGTTCACAACCGCGACGGTAGCCACCTGGTTCGCGGTAAAGTCCTATCGCAGGGGTTGGATCTTCTCGGTCCGGCGAC
>JAHIPE010000043.1 GCA_018894655.1 Actinomycetota bacterium | reverse complement strand
GCGTTCACTTCCGAGTCGTAGAACTCGCTGACCTTGGCCAGCATCACGTCGAGCGCGCCGGTCTCCTCGCCGATCGCTATCATCTGGGTGACCATGGGCGGGAAGACGGCGGCCTGGGCCAGCGGGCGGGCGATCGTCTCGCCCTCCTTTACGCCCTCCTTTACCTCTTCAAGCGCCTTTGTGACAACCATGTTGCCGGTGGTCTCGCCCGTTATCTCAAGCGCGCCCAGAATCGGAACGCCGGACGACAGCAGTGTTCCCAGCGTCCGGGAAAACTTGGACATCGCCGTCTTATGGAACATCGTGCCCACCAACGGCAGGCGAAGCTTCATCCTGTCTATCGCCATGCGGCCGGTCGCGGTGGCTTTGAAACGACGGAACGCGATAACCAGGCCGATTATCACCGCTATGATGACCAGCCCGCCGTAACCACCGACGAAGTGGCTTAGACCTACCAGCATCTTGGTGAAAGTGGGGAGTTCGCCGCCCATTTGCTCGAACATGCTGGCGAACTTCGGGACCACGAAGACAATCATCCCGGTCAACAGTACCAGCGTGATGGCCAGCACCGCGATCGGGTAGGTCATGGCCGACTTGATCTTCCGCCGTATCTCCTGCTCCCTCTCCATCTGGTGGGCCACGCGCAGGAGGACGTCGTCGAGCATGCCGCCCAACTCGCCGGCCCTGACCATGCTCACGTAGAGGTTGTTGAACGCCTCGGGATGCTTGGAGAGTGCCTCGGAAAGCGAGCGGCCCGCCTCGACCTCCTTCTGGCAGTCAACAATTATATCAGCCAGGGTCTTGGACTCCGTCTGCTGGGCCAGGACGCTCAGGCACTTGATGAGAGGCAGACCGGCGTTGATCATTGTGGCGAACTGGCGTGTGAATATCGCGACATCCCCACCCTTGACCTTGGCGCCGAAGATATGGATCTCCTTCTTGGCCATGGAGGCCTTCGCCCCTTCGATGGAGATAACGAAGTAGCCCATCTGCCTGAGTTTGCCCGACAGGATGTCGACGTTCTCCGCCTCGAGAGACCCTGTTATCTCCCGGCCGGTCCGGTCCCTGACGGTGTAATTGTACGATTTGGCCACGGTATCCCTCCCGAAGTGACCGGTGTTTCCTCTATCTTCCTAACGTAATAATAGCACCATCTATTAACATTACACAACATTGGTTAACAGAAAGTGTTTTCTTAGTACTCCAATCCATAATTACGGTTACGTATCACATCAACCGACCGTCGCTGCCAAGCCTCTTTCGTTACTTCCTCCCCCCCGCTTGAGGGCGGTCGGAGAGGCCGCCCGTGGCGACAACAGATCCGCGCCTGAGAGACGCGGCTCAAGGGGTGGGGTGTCGACAACAGATCCGCGCCTGAGAGAAGCGGCTCAAGGGGTGGGGTGTCGACAACAGATCCGCGCCTGAGAGACGCGGCTCAAACATAAAACAGCTTGAGGGTATGCTCCCGTATTTATGGAACGGGGCACTTAGCGACCGACGAGCCTCCGGTAATCCTCTTTGCTGTGGGAGCGCGCCAGGCCGGTTTCGTAAGTTATCTGCCCGGCCCTGTAGAGCGCCGCCAGGGAAGCGTCCATGGTCTGCATCCTGAGTTGGCCCCCCGACTGCATGGCGGAGTATATCTGGTGTACCTTGGCGTCCCTTATCATGTTGCGGATACCCGCCGTCGCTATCATTACCTCCACCGCCGGCACCCTGGCCCTGCGGTCCTTGGTGGGTACCAACTGCTGGGTAACGATCGTCTGTACGGTCGATGCCAGTTGCAGGCGTACCTGTTGCTGCTGGTAGGTGGGGAAGACGTCGATTATCCTGTCGATGCTCTGGGGGGCGTCCTGGGTGTGCAACGTCGCGAACACCAGGTGACCGGTCTCCGCCGCGGTGAGGGCCGTCGATATCGTCTCCAGGTCCCTCATCTCGCCCACCAGTATCACGTCGGGATCCTGCCGGAGAGCGTACTTCAGCGCGTTGGCGAAGGAGTGGGTGTCGGAGCCGACCTCCCTCTGGTTGACGATACACTTCTTGTGGAGGTGCAGGAACTCGATGGGATCCTCGATAGTGATGATGTGCTCCTCACGCGACGAGTTGATGAGGTCGATTATCGCCGCCAGGGTGGTGGATTTTCCCTGCCCGGTCGGACCGGTTATAAGTATGAACCCCCTGGGAAGCCGGGCGAACTCTTTCAGTATCAGCGGCAGTTGCAGCTCTTCAATCGTCTTGATGCGGTAAGGGATAATCCTGAACGCCGCGCCCACGCTGTTTCGCTGGAAGTAAGCGTTCACCCGGAACCGGGCGCTCCCCGGCACCGAGTAAGAGAGGTCGTACTCAAGGTTGCTCTCCAGCGTCTCGCGCTGCCTGGCGGTGAGGATGCTGTAGACCATCTCACGGGTTTCGTTGCTGGTCAGCCTGGGGTAGTCCATCCTTTGTAGAACGCCGTTAATCCGCAAGACAGGCGGAACGCCCACGGTGACGTGGAGGTCGGAGGCCCCCCTCTTTATCACTTCATCCAGCATCTCGTTTATGTCAAGCCTTACACTTTTTTCTGCCACCACTCCACCTCCATTTAACTGTAGCCGTCGCGAGCGACACCGTTACATCACTACCCGCAGGACCTCCTCGATGGAAGTAACTCCCTTCCTTACCTTCTCTAACCCGTCCTGGCGCAGGGTCTTCATGCCCTTCTCCTGGACCAATCTCCCTATCTCGTGCGCGGTCGCCACGTCCACCACCAGCTTCTCAATATCCTCGCTCACCGTCATGACCTCGTACAGGCCTATCCTGCCACGGTACCCCGAATGGTTGCAGAAAGGACAACCGCCTTTCTTGGCCTTGTAGATGACCACGTCCTCCAGATCGTCAAGTGAGAAACCAACCTTTTCCAGGTACTCCGGCTCGTGGTCCGCCTCCTCCCTGCAGCGGGTGCAAAGCCGCCGGGCCAACCTCTGGCTCACCACACTGTCCACCGCGGAAGCGATAAGGAACGGCTCAACCCCCATCTCTATCATGCGGGTCACCGCGGATGGCGCGTCGTTGGTGTGCAGGGTGCACAGCACCATGTGGCCGGTAAGGGCCGACTCGATTGCCATCTTGGCGCTCTCCGCGTCGCGTATCTCCCCTATCATAACGATATCGGGGTCGCACCTCAGTATCGACCTGAGCGAGGCCGCGAACGTGAGTCCCACCTTGGTGTTGACCTGCACCTGGTTGAGCCCGTGCATCTGGTACTCCACCGGGTCCTCAACGGTGATGACATTCACTTCGCGCCTGTTCAACCTGCTCAGCGCCGCGTACATGGTAGTCGTCTTCCCCGAACCGGTGGGACCGGTTACGATACACGTCCCGTACGGCTTCTCGAACGAAGTGGTGAACAGCTCCAGGGGACCTTCCTCCATGCCGAGATCCGTGAGCGAGATAATGAGAGATGAACGGTCCAGTATCCTCAGCACCATCTTTTCACCGTACACGGTGGGCAGGGAGGCCACCCTCAAGTCCACGTCCTTGTCGCCGGTGTTGGTTGTGAAACGGCCGTCCTGCGGTAGGCGCCTTTCGGCTATGTTCATCTCCGCCAGGATCTTGAGGCGGGAGACCAACCCGGGGTGTATCTTCTTGGGCGACCTCCTTATCTCGTGGAGCACACCATCTATACGATACCTTACACGGACGTCGTTCTCCGACGGCTCGATGTGCACGTCACTCGCGTTTTCGTTCACCGCCTCGGAGATGATGAGGTTGACATACTTGACGATCGGCGCCTCTTCTCCGGCCTCCTTGAGTTCCTCCTCATCCTTCTCCTCTTCCTCTTCCAGAACCTCGAGGCCGACCTCGTCCAACGCCTCGTCTATCTCCGCGCCGCTGTGCAGGTACCTCCCGATTACCGCCTCGATGTCGTCCCTCGTGCTGACGACCGGAAGCACCTCCATGCCGGTCATGATGCGCATATCGTCCAGGGCGAAGACGTTGGTGGGGTCCGCCATGGCAACCACCAGTTTGCCGTCCTGATAATCGATGGGACAGACCATATGCCTGCGGGCCAGGTCGGCGTCTATGAGGGTCGCCGCGGCGGGGTCCACCTTGTAAGTGCCGAGGTCCGCGTAGCCGATCCCTATCTGCTCGGCCAGCACCGAGGTCAACTGCCCTTCGGTCAACATCCCGTTATCGATCAACACCTTACCAAGTGATTTCCCGGTGCCGTCGTGCTCTATAACGGCCTCGTTCAGTTGATCCTCGGTAATCAGGTTGTTCTGTAGCAGCAATCTCCCCAGGCGATCCTGTTTGGGCTTCTCCATCCGATAGCGACTCCCTCTCCAGGTTGATACGTTAAATGTACCACAACACGCGTCTACGTGGCAGGAAGGGGTCTTCTAGATGTGAGCTTCCTCCAGCGCCTTCAACAACGCGACTCGCATGACCTCCACCGGCGCTTCCTGGCCCGTCCATATCTCGAACGCCGCGGCGGCCTGATAGATTAGCATGCCTTTTCCGTCCATTACCCGCGCCCCACGCGCCTCCGCCTCCCGCAGAAGCGGGGGTTGATACGACGAGTAGTTAAGGTCACACACAACCTGGTTTCGGTTCAACATGGAAACCGGAATCCTCAGGTCCGGGCCGGTGAACGAGGTGAGAGGTGTGGCGTTTATGATTATGTCAGACTCGGCAACCAGGATGTCATAGTCGTCATCGGGTGAAAGCCAGTTCACATCGATATCGGGGGCGCTGAGCCGGATCACTCCAGCAAGTTGCTCGCTGTGCCGGGCAGTCCTGTTAACGATAACGATGGAAGCACAGCCCCCCAGCGCCAGTGATACGGTTACACTTCGCGCGGCACCGCCGGCCCCCATGATCAGGACCTTGCCGCCCTTCACATCGTATCCCAGGTCCCTGGTCAGCGCGGTGTAGAAACCCCTACCGTCGGTGTTGTAGCCGATCAGCCTCCCCTTGTCGACGAGTATGGTGTTAACCGCTCCCACCGCCTCCGCGAACATCGCCACCTCGTCGAGCAGTTCCAGCACGTCGGTCTTGAACGGCATGGTCACGTTTACTCCGGTGAACTGCAGCGCCTTTATTCCCGCGATGCCTTCTCGCAGGTGTTCTCCCCGTATAGTCAGAGGCACGTAACACCAGTTCAACCCCAGGTAGTCGAAGGCGGCGTTGTGGATCGTGGGCGACAGCGTGTTATCAAGGGGGTCCCCTATTATCCCTACAAGCTGTGTTTCCCCGTCGATTCGCATCGGTTACCCCACTTCCATCTTGAGCCGCGTCTCTCAGGCGCGGCTCCCGGGCGGCCTTGAGAGACCGCCCTCAAGCGGTTTTATGTTTGAGCCGCGTCTCTCAGGCGCGGCTCCCGGGCGGCCTTGAGAGACCGCCCTCAAGCGGTTTTATGTTTGAGCCGCGTCTCTCAGGCGCGGATCTGTTGTCGCCCCGGGCGGCCTTGAGAGACCGCCCTCAAGCGGTTTTATGTTTGAGCCGCGTCTCTCAGGCGCGGCTCCCGGGCGCCCTCAAGTGAATGGGGCCGGGCGCCAGCGGATGGGTCAACCAGCCTGCTCGACCCCCTCCGCGTTCTCGAGCACCCTCTCCAGCAACGTGATCAAGACCGTCTTCACGTCCCGCAGGCTGCGCGCGTCGCAGCGTACTATGTCCACTTCGCCCCACGAGGCGATCTCCTCGGGCACCTTCTCCTCCTCGAGGCACTTCTTGCGATCCGCCCGCGTCAACCCCACCACGTACGGGGCATCGGACCACCCGGAGAAGGACTCCATTATCTTTTTTCCGGTGGCGAACGTGGGCGGTTTCGTGCCATCCAGTAGAACGACGTACCCGAGCATCCCCTCGGAGAGTATCTCCCACATGAAATCGAAACGGTCCTGCCCGGGCGTCCCGTAGAGATGGAGAACGTCCCCATCGGTCAGCGTGACGCGCCCGAAGTCCATCGCAACGGTGGTGCTACCCTTCTTCTCCGTTTCGCCCGCGGCCCTTTCGGTCGACACAACCTCGATCTCGCTGATGGCGCTAATGAACGTCGTCTTTCCCGAGCCCGCGGGCCCGGTCACCAGTATCTTGAAGACGCGCGACAATCAACCCCTCCTTCTATGTATTTTTCAGGTCGTTAATAATCTTCTTAACCGACCTCTTGTCCACCTCTTTTCCGCCGCGCGTTCCAGAACCGCCGCCCTTCCCTTTCTTTCCCTTCCGGGGCTTCTTATCCTCAGTGGGCTTCTTGTCCTTCTCCTCAACCGGCCTGCGTTTCTTCTTCTTGGCGACCCCGGCGAGTTCTATCAACTCCTGCTCCAGCTCGAACGACTCAAGGACAACCAGGCTGGTCCCCGCACCGCGTTTGCCCCCGACCCGGAGCGGTCCCGCCAGGCCTAAGCCCGCTTCTTCCTCTCCTTCTTCCTCTTCTTCTTCTTCGACATCCGCCGCCGCGGCCTCGGGAGCCTCGTCTACTACCG
>JAHIPE010000260.1 GCA_018894655.1 Actinomycetota bacterium | reverse complement strand
GGCATATCCTTGGACCACTCGGCGCCCCTGTTGTGCCAGGTAGGATTCTTCTCCATCTTCACGATCGCCCACTGGCCCAGGCATGTGGGCCACTCCGGCGAGCCGGTGGCGACTGAATATGAGGCGAGAAGGGTGTCCCGTTCGTAGAGCGAGAGTGTGTTGGAACCCAGGTTCACCAGGATGTACCTTCCGAAGCCCTCGTCGGTGAGTGTCGGGGGGGAGCGCTCGACCTGGACGTCCACGGTCCGCTCGCTGGTCCCAAGCGCTTCCTTTGCCTGTGCGAGAAGCTGCTCGTGGTCCGCCTTGCGGCCGTCCAATGCCGGTACTACCATTCCTACACCGGTGGAGACGTCGATATAGGCGTCGTGAGGAGGGCGGTCGATGGATTCAATGGCTCCCAGGACGAACTGATGGACCATTTCCTCGTTATACTCGGCCGCCACCGACGCGTTTACCGCCTTCGGTTTCTTCAGGAACCGCCTGGCCATACGCTCCACGATGTTCACGTTCCAGGCGCGGCCATAGGCCTCGTCCACCATAGCCGGGTAGTCGAGCTTGAGGCCGATCTCCTCCGGGGTTATCTGGTAGGCCTCGTCGTCGATTTTAAGCGTCAGCGGCCTATCGGCGATCTCGGCTAGCTCTTCCTCGCACCTGGCTGTCGCCTCCGCCTTTGTAAGCCCGCCCACGTTTACGCCACAGACGGTTGTGCCTTCGGGGAATGTGCCGAAAGCGGAGATATCCTGGGCCAGTAGAACCGAGAACAGGCCCGCGAGAATAAGGAGAAGGAGCACCGCCCCCAGGACCAGCATGACCCTGGATGTCCTCTTTTTGCCTAGCCATAATAGCGAGCGTGTCGCTGCGCCATCCTCTTCCAAGTCGGGGCCTTTCCGCTAGATCGTCCTGGCATTATAGCCATTGGCGGAATCCGCGCAATGACGAAAGGCAATACCTGTCTACATCTTACCCGAGAACGAGAAACGCGGTCATGCTCATTCCCGGCCACAACATCTGGACGTTTGCCCCTTTCTTCCAGTTCCATCTCACCCAAAATGCATCACTGGTGCCAGGCACCACCGACGCAAAACGCAAGATGGTGACAGGCACCAAACGCAAGATCCCGCAAGATGTGGCCGGGCCCCAAACGAAAGTGTCGCCGGCCGTTGCCTTCTCGATGCTACCGGTTTCCGATGTGGCCGTTCTCCCTCATCGTTTTCGGGGCTGCATCACTTGGGCGTTTCCGCCGGGCGGTCGAGCCATTCAGCAACCAGCCCGGGGAGCTCCTCCCGGTTGCCATGTTTGACCTCGATCACCGACACGTCGGGGCGTGATTTGATACCATCCAGGAACGGGTGGGAGCGCGCCTGGATGGCGCCCAGGACCCTCTTGTCGCCGGCAAGGGCCAGGATGACCGCCATGCGGAAGCGTTCGCTCGCCATCTCCATAGAGGCGATCTCGTCGATGACCACGACCCCGACGGTGTCGTCGCCGGCAGCGGCCTCGATTGAGGATGCGGCTATCTCGGCTACATCGGTGACGTTCACCCCGTAGCGCCCCAGGCGGACGCCGGACTCGATATCAATGCCGGCAAGGATGCCGCTTCGGCCGTCAAGCGTGGTTATGGAGAAGCCGGTCCGATTGCCGCCCTCGCGCAGCTCGCCGGTGTAGAAGCCCCCGGCGTTGCTCCTCCCCTCCACCGCCCGGCGGATGACCGTGGTCTTCCCACACCCGGGCCTGCCGGTGATTAGCAGGTGCCGTGTATCGGGAATCAGGCGTTCTTCGTCGCTCATGGGCGTTCTCCACTCTCGGGCATAGTCCACGATTGAAGCGGTCGATTGTATTATCTCCTCGCCGCGAAGCCCAATCAAGACGGCAGGCGTGGGAGGAACTGCCCAGGATAGAGGCCGACCAGCCCCTGGTGGTGGAGCGCCCCCTCTACTTCCTTTACCGGGGGGTCTGGGAGGGCGGCCACGACGTGGTGGGGGCGCTGGAGCCCGCCCGTGAGTGGTATTTCGCCGAGGGGTGTACGCGGGACG
>JAHIPE010000042.1 GCA_018894655.1 Actinomycetota bacterium | reverse complement strand
CGTAAAAGCGTTAACTCCAGGAAAGAACCCGGCAGAAGGAAAAGACTTCTGGAGTTGCCTGTACGGCCTGGATAAAAGGGACTCTGACAGAGTGCTGCGGGATGTGCTGGCCGGACCTGTTGGCCAGACGGCAAACCCTGCAGGAACCGAAAGGTTCGGAGTGAGAATCTCTACCCTACCGGCGATGACAGTTAAGCCGGGGCTAGTAAGAGTCGGGACCGAAGACCTTGCTTGTATTGCGTTTGATAAGGTTTGAGGGAACTGTATCGGAAGAGGCACGGATGGAGACTACGAGTCGAGGCCGTCATTCCGTCGAGTAACAGGGAGATAGTGGCCTATCTCAAGCCGATTGACCGAAGAGAAGGCATATGGGTCGTGAAAACGACCTTCTGAGGGGGGGAGAACAATGGGAATGAGGAAAAAAGAAGAGGCCGAGGAAGCTTACGAGCCTATAACCGAGGAGGAGGACCGCAAGCTTCGCAAGAAGGGGAAGCCGGTGGAAGTGGCCCCGACCCCCGGGGACGCGAAGTTGAGCCTTTTTACACTGCGCCTGGACAACGCAACAATACAGGCCCTAATAGAAATGGGAGAGCGCGAGGGGGTGGGGGCGTCGGTGGTAGCCCGTGGCATCCTGCAGCGGGGGGTAAGGGAGATGGGCGCCGAGATCCCTTGGGAGATGGAGATGCAGCGGTGTCTCTCCGAAGCCCTCGCTATATGGCAGAGGAAGATCGGGGGATCCCGCACGGGGGCCGTTCACCCTTAGTACCCCGTTCCATAAATACGCTTGCATTCGAACGTCGATGCATCCGCACCTGCTGCGTTCCGCTCCCTCGCAGTACTCACGGAGTACAGCTCGGTCGCGCGCCTTGCATGAGCGGCGCCTCGGCGCTCTCGATACGACACCGTATTTATGGAACGGGGCACTTAGCGAGCCGTTCCTCTTTCCCCCACCAACGGTGCAAAACGCAACAACGGGGACAGGCACCAGCGGTGCAAAACGCAACAAGGGGGACAGGCCTGGCGCTACAGCTCCGGCCAGTCGCTGACGATAAGGCTGGACGTGCTGATACCGGATATCATCACAAGAGGCACGCCCCCTCCGGGGTTGGTGCACTGGCCCGTGAGATAGAGGTTGTCTATCGCCTTCGACCGGTAGGAGGGGCGGAACGGGCCCAAGTTCGACCCGCTCATCTCCAGGCCGAAGAACGCCCCCTCGGGCAGCCGCAGCCGCCGCTCCAGCTCCACCGGGGTTACCGAGTCCATCCACTCCACTTTGGAGCGTAACCCCGGGAACGCTCTCTTCTCCAGCGAGTCGATGCACTCCCACGCCCATTCGTCGGCGATGTCGTCCCACCGGTGGTACTTTAGCCGGTAGGGGGCGATGTAGATGACCGAGAGGACCTGCTTGCCCTCGGGCGCCAGGTCGGGGTCGCCGTGGGATGCGCAGCTTACCAGGAACGCCCCATCGTCGGGGCGGTACAGCAGTCCCTTGTCGTAGAACTCGGGGAACAGGTTGTCGAACTTATCCCTGCCGGTGAGCACGGCGGTCATGTGCGCGCGCACCGAGTCCATCTTCTCGGAGAGCCCCATGTAGAAGGTGGGGGCGGGCATGGAGCACGGCTGGTTCTTGACCGCCCGCCGTACCACGTAGGGGAGGTGCTCGGAGCCCACCAGGTCCAGGTAGGTGGTGCGGGAGTGCACGTTTGAGATGACCGCCCTGGCCGATATCTCCTCGCCGCCCGCCACCCTGACGCCTTCCGCCTTTCCGTCTTTCACGAGTATCCTGTCCACCAGCGAGTTCAGCCGGACCTCCCCGCCGAACCGCTCGGTTACCTTGCGTAGCGCCTTGGGGATGGCTATCATGCCGCCCTTGGGGTAGTGGAAACCCCTCCTGCCCATGTAGGTGATGTTGGAGAGGAGCCCGGTGCACCGGTACGCGGGAAGCGTCGCGTACAGGTTCTCCCACCCGAATATGAGGCGTACCCGCTCGTCTGAGAAGTAGCTGTCCACCACCTTGGCAAGCGACCTTGTGGCGAGCCGCAGGTTCACCGGGAGGGCGGAAAGCTGTTCCCTGCGGGTCATCATCCTGGCCATGTGGGAGAGGCTGGTAACGTGCTTCAGGTCTGGCATCGGCACGCTCAGCGAGGACAGGTAGACGTCGAAGAGCTTCTTCATGTCGTCGCAGTAGCGGTAGTAGCCGTCCATGTCCCTGGGGGATATCGAACCTACCACCTCGGCCATCTCGTCGATGTCCCGGGGAAGGAGTATGCGCTCGCCGTCCTCCAGGACGGTGTCGTACACGGGGTCCATCAGCCGGAAGTCAAGGTAGTCCTCCAGGCGCAGGTCCAGTAGCTCGAACAGCTTGTAGTACATCTCGTGGCAGATCACGAAGATGGCGCCCACGTCCGGCTGGAAGCCGTCCACGTCGTAGTTGGAACAGCAGCCGCCGATTCTCTCGCTCTGCTCGAGGATAAGGACCTTGAGGCCCTCCTTGGAGAGGAGCGCCCCGCAGGTGAGGCCCCCGACCCCGGAGCCTATAACGACGACATCGTAGTCGTACTGTGCCATTCCAGACCTCCCAGTCGTGTTTTTCTCCCTCGGGATGCACGGGGCCTCTAGACAAACAGCCTGAACGGCATCTCCAGCCCCTCGCGCATGAGCTTCAGGGCGCGGTTCCGCTTCTCCTCCGGCAGGCGGAACCCAAGGAAGTAACCGATGAGAGCACCGATCGTCAGTAACCAAAACAGCCGTTTCACACTTATATTCCCTTCTCCCTTTGGCGCGTTGCCTATCGACCCGGCAAGTTCCCTGACGTTGAACTCGAAGGACTTCATCTT
>JAHIPE010000259.1 GCA_018894655.1 Actinomycetota bacterium | reverse complement strand
ACTCGTCCCCCTGGGGTCAACGTATTCGACCAGACCACCGGCCCCTTCCGCCTTGTAGTCTAGCATGAAGAACAGCGTCCCCCAGGATGCGTCACTGATGGACTTCGCCAGATTGTGGTTGCGTCTCATGTTGTCTATCTGTAATCGTTCGACCTTTATATACGGGTATGCGTCTACGAGCCTCCTGGTTATCTTGTGGAGGTTGTCGTGTCGCCGGTTGGCTGTCCCCTCCTGCAGAATCGCTACTTTCCGTTGTTGCTTGTTCCGGTTGCTTGATCCCTTGCGCATACGTTTGGTCTTTCGTTGTTCAACCCTCAACCTTGCTTCCGCCTTGCGGTAATGACGGGGGTTTTCCTCGAGGTGTCCGTTTGGCAAGGCGAAGAGGTTTTCAAGCCCGACATCGATACCCACCGGTTCGCCGAGATCGTCTCTGACAGGTACGTCCGGGATCTCGTAGGTTATGCAGGCGTACCACCTGCCGTTCTTTCTCCGTACGGTACAGGTCTTGAGCGTTGCATCTTCTGGTATCGATCGGTGGTAACGGATGTTGATCGAGCCGATCTTTCCCAGCCGCAGCTTGGCGTGACGCTTCTTGGTGAGCTTGATAGAGAACCCCGTGGCCTGGGGGTAGGTGAAAGAGTCGTACCGGCGCCTGCTCTTGAAGCGTGGATACCCGGGATTATTACACCTGGGGTCTGCCAGCCTCCTGAAGAAGGCGTCGAAGGCGCGCTGGACCCTGAAGGTGGGATCCTGTCTGACCTGTGAGTGTACTCTCCTGAGTTCCGTGTCTTCTCTTGCGGCTTCGGTCAGCTGGTTCTGCTGTTCTATGCGGGTGATTCTCTTTTTCCTGTCCCCTAAAAGCATCTTCCTCTGTTCCAGGCAGGTGTTGTAGATCGAACAGCAGACGGCAAGGGTATTGTTAAGCGTTCTCTCTTGGGTCTTGTTGGGATACATCCTGTACTTCGCCGTTCGTTTCATGGTCTCATTATAGGGGGTGGGTGTGACAACTATTTCACCCCGAGAGAAGTTCCGCCGGGAATCCTCCACCTCAAAGGAAGGGGACTTCCCGGCGGGGGTTGTTAAAGCAGAAGGCGGACCCCTGTCCGCCTCCCCAGCGTTCATCTGACCGTAATCGCGGCGACTAAGTACCCCGCTCCATAAATACGCTGGCATTCGAACGCCGCTCCCGTCCACTCCGGCCGCGTTCCACTCCCTCGAAGTACTACAGGAGGAGGGCGACAAGAGTGTCGCCCCTCAAGGTGCTTAACCATATTCATGGAACGAGGCACTAGGCAGGCCGCCCGCCTACAGCTCCAACTCGCTCACGCTGGTATACATCTCGAATATCTTGGTCAGGCCGGTGATCTTGAAGATACGCAGGATCTTCTCCTGGTTGCAGATGATGCCGAGCTCGCCATCATGCTGCTTCACCCTCTTGAGCCCGCCCACAAGGACGCCCAGGCCGGTGCTGTCCAGAAAGACGACCTCGTCAAGGTCCACCGCGATCTTGTAACGCCCCTTCTCGACGTTGTCGACGATAGTCTCACGCAGGGAAGGCGCGGTGTAGATATCGACCTCCCCCTTTAGCTTTATTACGGTGTGGTCTCCGACGTCCCTGGTGGTTACTTCCAGTTCCAACGTTGCCTCCTGACTCGACCCCCAGCCGCGGATCTCCGCAGCGGTAGTCGGCACCGGCGACGGCTCACTTCTGCTTCGGCCTCTTTACCATCGTCTCACAGTGCGGGCACTTGACCTCGTCCTGGCCAGGCTCGAACATGACACGATGGCCGCAGTTGTAACACCTGACACGGAGTATCTCCTCTCCAACCTTCTCGTGTCCGTGAGCTCCCCTCGTCACTGTCAGCACCTCCCGTCTGTGTGCCCAAACCCCCATCCTCAAGCTACCAGCTGAATTACCTGATGCTATCTGACTCAATTATACCCCAATCCCGGCGGTCGTGCGGACATGGACTCCAGGACAGCCCGGAGGCCTACCACCTACCACTATGACTGGTATCCCGCAAGGGAAGCCAGGTTCCCGTAGCAACGGCCCACCTTGAGCTCCTCTATCAGCTCTTCCTCCGTGCTGAAGCGTTTCTCGAAGACCGTCACGCACCTGCCCACGTGGCTGACGTTATGGGCGTCGCTGCCCCCTGTCCCGGGGACGGGGAGCCCGCTCCGAATGTGGACAGCCGCCTCGTTCGCGTCACTCGCACTCTGCCCGTTGTGGGTTTCTCACTTTCCGTCCCAGAGCTCCCGGGCCGTCTCGTCTGAGGGCAGGACCTCCCCCGAGTCCGCGTACACCTTCCACGAAACCGACTGCGCTTCCCTGCCAACCTCGAACACGAACGAAACCACCCAGACGTCGCTCCCCGTCTCCTCGGCTCCCCATCTCGGCTTGAACCCCTCACGCGCAATCTCGACGCCCCCGTCCTCCAGGAACGCCTCGATGCCCTCCTCGATGGTCTCGCCGGTGCCCGGTATCCTGTGCTCCTTCACCAGGTCCATCGGCGCCTTCGCCCGGTGGGCGAACTGGTACCACCCGAAGAAAGCCACGGCGAACAGCAGGACCGCCGCGATGCCGACTTGTACCACGGTCCTCCATACCGGTCTGCTGCTTTCGGCGTTCTCGCCCGCTGGCGCTGTTTTTCCGGTCACAGACCCTCGCTGGTTTTGGTCACGTCACGCTTGCCCGATGAACACACATCTGGGCATTATACAACTTGGCGCGCACGGACGGCGCATCGACCGGGCCGTTTTGAAGTCGCCCGTGCCTTTGGGTTAGAATTATCCTCTCGAGTGGGGCCGTGGTCCAATGGGAAGATGCGTCCTTCGCGCGGACGAGATGGGGGTTCGATTCCCCCCGGCTCCACCAAACAAGATAAACCACGAGGGGGTTGAACCCCCATCTCGTGGGGGGGTTACGTGGGGGGGATGCCCCCCCACGTTGTAGTCTCAGGGGGGTACAGCGAGTCTGCGCCCGGCGCAGGCGAGCGCCTGGGGGGACGCGAGTCCCCCCTGGAGAGCGAGGACATCGGCATGTCCTTCTATAGGATCGCCAACTGACCGAGCGAGAGATGGCGGGTTCGATTCCCCCCGGCTCCACCAGCTCTGATGATTAAGGCGCATTTGCTTATGTGCGGTTGCTCATGAACCGCTTGCTCATCGTAGCGCCGCTTGTCTCACGGTTTCGAGTAGATAACAATGATTCGTTGAACCCCCATCTCGTGGGGGTCGCTAGCGGTTAGCGCCGTCTAGCCCTGACACTCATCCAGGTAGTATTTCATCCAGCTTCTTGGCTACCCTGGGAGGAAATCGTTCCGCGTAATCCCGTAGGGCCTGCTTGGAGAGAGATCGGAGGTCCATCTCGTCTAACGGTAACGACACCTTGCCAAGAGCGCTCAGATAGATCAGGTCCAGCAGCGCTTTCTCGGCCTCGGCGATATAGAAACGATCAACGGCCTCAAACCCGAAGAACAGCTCTTTCTTGATCTGCCGGTAGTCGACCGTCCTGCCAAGAAGAGAGAGCCTTTTTGTTTTTCTTGTGGTTGCGAACGTGAGTGAGTAGGACACTACGTTGAGGACGCCGGCACGGTTCAGGGCTGACTCAAAGGACAGGTAGCACGGGAAGTAGAGCTGGCCCGCTACTGCCTCCAACTGGACACCGCTACCGGGGACTACGTATACGCCCCTCCCGGCCCGCTCGAGGACTCCTCGCTTGAGCCATCTGTTCAGCGCGACATAGATGCTCTTTCTCCCGAGGCCGGTTACCTTCTCGAGGTCGGCCAACGTAAAGAACACCTTTTCCGTTGTCTGCAGTTCCTTGACCAGGTCAATATCCCTCAAAGCAGCTCCTCTATTACTGTACGGTAGTCGGTGGGCAGGTACTTGCCCAGGTCCCGCTTCAATATCTTGGGGGACACCGAGGTTTCGGGAGGGTGGTAGGGGATCTTGAGCTTCCCACAGATAAACCAGATGTCGAAAATATCCTTTGGAGCGGTTCGTTCCTCAACACATGCCAGCTTGTCCTGGTAGAGCTGTTCCAGTGTAGCTACCCTGGCCAGGACTTGAAGCGGAATGGTTGGCGACGTGATAAGTCTGAGTTTGTGCTGATATCCGCCCACCGTACGCCTTGACACCTCCAGCTTGACCCTGAATGGATGCGACAGATAACCCTCGGTGATCTTGATCTCGCACAGGTACGTCCAGCGCTTCTCGGCGACGTCCGTGATTTCCGCCTGCGGGAAAGGCTCGGTGATGTCATTCGCGAGTGT
>JAHIPE010000258.1 GCA_018894655.1 Actinomycetota bacterium | reverse complement strand
TCTCCGTCCGGGTGCGCTCCAGGAGCGCGGGCCTGGTGGCGGAGCGCCCCATGTACTTCAACTACGGTGGCAAGTGGCCGGGGGGTCACTGTGTCATCGGGGCCACCGCCACCTCGAACCGTTGGTACTTCGCCGAGGGGACGACCCTCCCCGGCTTCGAGGAGTACATAACGGTGCAAAACCCTCAGGACACCACGGCCAACCTGACCTTCACCTATATGCCAGAGGGCCAGAACAATATCTCGTTCACCGAGACCGTGGGGGGCAACAGGCGGGCCACGTTCAGGGCCTCGGATCACGTAGGCGCGGGCAGGAACATCAGCCTCCTGGTTGAATCGGACGAGTTCGTCGTGGCGGAGCGCATCATGTACTTCAACTACCACGGCATGTGGAGCGGGGGCCACTGCGTTGTCGGGTCCACCTCCCCGGCCAAGGAGTGGTACTTCGCGGAAGGCACCACGCGCGAAGGCTTTGACGAGTGGCTCTGCATCCAGAACCCCAACACGGAGCCGATGACGGTGAATGCCCTGTTTACACTTGGGGAGGGCCAGGGGGATGCGGTGGCGAGGTCCTACTCCATCCCCGACAGGCGGCGGCTGACCCTGTCGGTCAACGACGTGGTGGGGCCGGGAAAGGACGTCTCCGTCAAGCTGACCTCGGACTACGCCTTCATCGCCGAGCGTCCCATGTACTTCAACTACGGTGGCAAGTGGCCGGGGGGGCACGACGTGCTCGGGGCCAATATGCTCAAGACCACCTGGATGTTCGCCGAGGGGTACACCGGCCCCGGCTTCGAGGAGTGGCTCTGCATCCAGAACCCGCACGGCACCGCCGCCACAATCAACATCACTTACCTTCCCGAATCGGGGGACCCGGTGACGAGATCCCACCTGGTCGCTCCCGGGTCCCGCCACACCGTCAACGTGAACTCCGACGCCGGTGCGGGGCTCTCCATCTCGGCTACGGTCACCTCCGACCTGTCGGTCGTCTGCGAGCGCGCCATGTACTTCAACTACGGCGACATGTGGCCCGGGGGCCACTGCGTTGTTGGGTTCTGACCTATGGCCGGGGCGATGACGTCCGGGCGGCGCACCGGGTAATACTCGAGTAGTGCCGGTAGCCCGCGCCTTCCCGCCTACAAGACCCGTTCCCTGATCCCCTCCCAGGCGAGACCGGCCGCCCCCACCACGCCCGCTTCGTTTCCCAGCTCGGAAAGGACGATCCGCACCCCTTCAACCAGTGACGCTATCCCGCGCTCTGAAACGGCGCGCCGTACTGAATCGATGAACAGGTGGCCTGACTCGGATACGCCGCCGCCAAGTACAACCAGCTCAGGGTCGAAGATATGGATCAGGTCCACGATGCCCATGCCAAGGTAGCCGGACCATATCTCGTACGCGCGCAGGGCGGCCCTGTCGCCCCGTTCCGCCGCCCTGGAGACCATTTTTCCGGTTATGCGGCCCGCCTCTCCCCCCGCCATCTCCAGGAGGACGGAATCCGTGTCCCCGGCGACAACTCCGGCGGCTTCGCGCCCCAGAGCGGTCCCGGAAGCGAATACCTCCAGGCAACCCCTGTGCCCACACCCGCAAACCGGCCCATTGGGGTCGATCACTATATGGCCCAGTTCCGCCCCCATCCCGCGGTGGCCTCGGAGCGGTTTCCCGCCGACGTACACCCCACCACCCACACCGGTGCCGAGGGTAAGGTATACGAAGTCGTCCACTCCCCGGGCCGCCCCCACAAACCGCTCGCCTGCCGCGGCACCGTTGGCGTCGTTGTCGAGGAACGCCGGTAGGCCGGTCACCTCCACCGCTATCTGCCTGAGCGGAACCATGCGCCACGCTATATTCGGCGACTCCAGGAGGATACCCTCCCCCTGGAGGATGTACCCCGCGGCGGCGATGCCCACCGCCCTTACATCCAGTCCCTTCTCGCGGTACCTGTCAAACTCGCGCCCTATGAGAGACCCGAACGCCTCCACCATCGCATCACCGTCCCGCGACGGGGAAGGGAACTCGCCCTCCACCAGCATCTCGCCCCCGGCGTCCACCGCCGCTACCGCGATCTTGGTCCCGCCGATGTCAATGCCCAGGACGCAACCGTTACCGTCGGCACACACAACCGTCACCTTCCTCGCATCAGAAACTCTCGGCCCCGGTCACGGAGCGTGACCGTCCCGTGGCAAGCCTTCGTTCTCAAACGCCTTCCAGGGCCCGGGCTATCTCCTCCACCACCTGGCTTACCGCCTTATCGGTTGTGTCTATTAGCAGTGCCCCGGCTGAAACCATCAGGGGGCTCGACTCACGGGAGGAGTCTATCTCGTCGCGCCTTTGTATCTGCCGGGCTACCTCCGAGGCGGTCGCGTCGATGCCCTTCTCTCTGAACTCCCGGTAGCGCCTGCGGGCCCTCTCCTCGGCCGCCGCGTCCAGGAATACCTTGAGGGTCGCGTCGGGAAACACGGTGGTCCCTATGTCCCGGCCCTCCACGACCGCCCCGCTTCTGGAGACCATCGACCGCTGCAGGTCTACCATCTCATCCCTGACCGCCGTTATCCGCGATACGTCGGATACCGCCCCGGTTGCCTCGGCCGACCTTATCTGCTCGGTCACTTCGCGGCTCCCCAGGAAAACTTTTAACTGCCCCTCTTCCGGCAGTTCGGCCCTGTAGTCGGCGCGCACCCGGCGGCCGATCTGCCCTACCGCTTGCTCATCGCTTACCGTGACCTTTCTCTCTATCGCCAGGAAAGCGACCGCGCGGTACATCGACCCGCTGTCCACCAGGAGCAGGCCCAGGCGCCTCGCCAGCGCCAGTGCCACTGTACTCTTGCCCGAAGCCGCCGGCCCGTCGATGGCTACTACCGGCCCCGCTCCATCAGCCATGAAACGCCATTCCCGTTCCCCCCAGCCCGCGTAGCGCCTCCAGGAAGCCGGGGTACGATATCTCGGAGCACTCCCAGTCACGTACCACCGTTCGACCGCCGGCCGCCATACCGGCCACCGCGAACATCATGGCTAGCCGGTGGTCTCCGTTTGGCGAGACCACGGCCCCGGTAAGCGCGCGGCCACCCTCGATAACCATACCGTCCTCCGTCTCCCGTATGTCAGCCCCCATCGCCGATAGCCCCGTGATCGTCCCCCCGATGCGATCGGATTCCTTGTGCCTGAGCTCCGTCGCTCCCTCAATCACCGTTGGTCCCTCCGCCTGCGTTGCCAGTAACGCCACCAGCGTAACCTCGTCTATGGCGCCCGCCACGTCTCTCCCGTTCATCTCTATCCCCTTGAGTGGCGATTGCCTGACCCTGATGTTCCCCGCCGGCTCCCATGACCCCGCGTCCTCCACGTCCACCACGATATCTGCGCCCATACGCCTTACCAGGTCCAGGAAGCCGGTCCTGGTGGGGTTCAGCCCCACCGACCTCACCGTGATATCAGACCCCGGGCAGATAAGCGCGGCGGCGATGATAAACGCCGCGGATGACAGGTCCCCGGGGATATCCAGGTAGCACCCGCACGGGACGCCCGGCCCGACCTCCACCGATAGCCCGTGTTTGGCCACCCCTATTCCCATGTGCCGGAGCATCCTCTCGGTGTGGTCCCTCGTGGGCATCTTCTCGTGTACAACGGTTCTCCCGCTTGCCCCCACCCCGGCCAGCAGTATCGCCGATTTCACCTGGGCGCTTGCCACCTCCGGTGAGTACTCGATGCCCTCGAGCGCCCCCCCCCGAATCTCCAGCGGCGGATGCCCCTCGGTATCTTCCGCGGTGATGGAAGCGCCCATCAGGTTAAGCGGTTCGATGATCCTCGCCATCGGGCGCGCCCGCAGACTGGCGTCCCCGGTCAGCGTTACCGTTATCGGCCTGGCGGCCAGCGCCCCTGCAAGCAGCCTCATGGTGGTGCCGGAGTTGCCGGCGTCCAGGGCGCCCCCCGGCTGCTTGAAACCGATTCCCCCCCGGCCCTCCACGATAACCCACCCCGGGTCCCGGGTTATCCTCACCCCCAGTTCTAGAAGGACCTCGCACGTGCTCGAGCAGTCGGCTGCCGGGCTGTACCCTCTAATGGTCGTGCTCCCGCGGCAGAGGGCGCCCACTATCGCCGCCCGGTGAGATATGGACTTGTCTCCCGGGACGGCTATGTCCCCCCTCAAGGATTCGCTTTTCTCAAACGAAGCCTGCAATGAGCCGCCCTCCCACCGTGGTCTATTACGCTTCTCGAACGGTGGCCCGGTACCCCAGGGACACGAGCCTGTCCCCGGCCTCACCGGCCTGCGCCCTGCCGAGTATGCTCAACGTCAGTATGCCCGTATCGCCCTCGAGCGGGTGTACTATCTTCACGTCCTCGATATTTATTCCCAACGATCCAACCGCGGTGGAGACCTCGCTGATGACACCCGGCTTGTCGGGGACCGGCAACGACACTTCGAACAGTTCCCTTATCTCCTGGCCGGCCTTGACCGAGAGCTCCGATCGCGCCCGCCTGGCCCGGCAGAAAAGCTCCCTCAACCTGACCTGGTCACGGTTTTCCAGCACATCGACCAGCTCGGCTATCCCCAGCCCGTACTCCAGCAACCGCTCCACGATGAACTCCCGGTTATCCATGCAGATGTCCACCCACACGTCAGGGCTGCTCGCGGCGATGCGGGTCATGTCCCGAAACCCCCCCGCGGCTACGGTGAACAGGCTCTTTATCTCCAGGTGTTGCTTCCTTGCCATGTCCATCAGGAGCAACGAGAGCAGGTGTGGGGCGTGGCTGACTGTGGCCATCGCCCGGTCATGGGTCTCGGGGTCCATGGATATGACCCGGGCGCCCATCTCGGTTATCAGCCCATGCAGGCGCCTGAACGCTTCGCCGTCGGTGGCGGCGGTGGGCGTCAAGATGTAGTAGCAGTTCCGGTACAGGTTCTCGCTGGCGAACTCGACCCCCGATTGCTCCGATCCGGTCATGGGATGGCCACCCACGTAGTGTACCCCGGGGGGCACCACGTCCTGGATCGCCGCCGTCGTCTCCAGCTTGGCC
Source organism: Actinomycetota bacterium (assembly GCA_018894655.1). Classification (GTDB taxonomy): domain Bacteria; phylum Actinomycetota; class Geothermincolia; order Fen-727; family Anoxymicrobiaceae; genus JAHIPE01. The sequence goes on along the minus strand of JAHIPE010000258.1, from coordinate 2,068 downwards.
GAGCCCAGATCGGAGACTATGGCTCCTGTGGGCAGCTCTCCGGACACCTCGTCCAGGGCTTTCACCATGGCGCTTATCGGCGTAGCAAGGAACAGCAGGTCACAACCGCCGGCGGCCTCACCGGGAGAATCGGTGACCTCGTCCGCCACCTCCAGTTCCCGGGCCTTCCGCCTGGTCTCCGACGATATGTCATAGACGGCGACGTACCCGACGCCCGGGTGTCTCTTGAGGGCCATTGCCAGTGACCCGCCCATCAGCCCGGTGCCGATTATACCTACTTTTCTAAAGCCCTCTGCCATCGTGGCCGGAGGGGTCAGGTGTTCTGTGCTTAATCCTGGTGGTTTAACCATTTATCTAACACCTGACCCCACTGTCTGGCGGTTTTGATTATCGGTTATTTGTCTGGCCGGAGGGGTCAGGTGTTCTGTGCTTAATCCTGGTGGTTTAACCATTTATCTAACACCTGAACCCCACTGTTTGGAGTTAAAGCTTGCGGCCGAGGGGTGGCGCAGCCGCCTTCAGATCGGCCATCATCTCCCTGAACTGCCCGAAATCGAGCGACTGGGGCCCGTCGCAGAGGGCCACCTTGGGATCTGGGTGCATCTCCACCATTACCCCGTCCGCGCCGACCGCGAGGGCGCCCCTGGCCAGGGCCGGTATCAACTCCCTCTTCCCGGTGGCGTGGCTGGGGTCTACTATGATCGGCAGGTGGCTCTGGTGCTTCACCAGCGGGACCGCGCTCAGGTCGAGGGTGTTGCGGGTAGCGGTCTCGAACGTCCTTATTCCTCTCTCGCAGAGGACCACGTTGCTGTTGCCGCCCCTGACTATGTACTCCGCTGCCATGAGCAGCTCCTCCACCGTGCTGGAAGGCCCCCTCTTGAGCATCACCGGCTTCTGCTGCGCGCCCACCTCCTTGAGCAGGAAGAAGTTCTGCATGCTACGCGCGCCCACCTGCAACATATCCACGTAGCCGGAGACCAGTTCCACCTGCCGGGCGTCCATGACCTCGGTAACCACCGGCAGCCCGGTCTCCTCCCGGGCCTGCGCCAGAAGCTTCAGGCCATCCTCCCCAAGCCCCTGGAACGAGTACGGGGACGTACGCGGCTTGAACGCCCCCCCGCGCAAGATGTGCACACCCATCTCCTTCGCCGCCCGGGCGGACGCCATCAGTTGCTCCTCGCTCTCCACCGCGCAGGGACCGCCCAACACCACGAACATCTCTCCGCCAAGCTCCACCGGCCCGATGCTCACCACGGTCCCCTGCGGCTTGAACTCGCGGCTCACCAGCTTGTAGGGCCGCATTATTGGTATTACCGAGTCCACCCCCGGCATGGCACCCAACGGTATCTGCGATATTATGTCCTCGTCCCCGATTGCGCCGATGAGCGTCTTGAACTCGCCGCGGGAAAGGTGCGCCTCGACACCCGCCTGGTGGAGCCTGTCTATCACGTCATCAACCTGCCGGTCGGTAGCGCCGTCACTCATCACTATCATCATGGCCGGTTCACCCCCTCTAAGCTGAGATCATTCAGGAAGATCGGTCCTGAGTTGTCTAGCGTCCTTCAGGTAGACATGCCTCAGTTGCTCTCGCGCCTTGTCGGTGTTTATCAGCATCATCACCCTGACGGTCCTGGGCAACGACTCCTCCACCGATAGCTCGCGGGCGCATATTACCGGTATGTGGCTCAAGCCTATCTTGCGGACCGCCGCCGCGGGGAACTCCGCGGTCAGGTCCTCTGTAGCGGTGAAGATAATGAACACCACGTCATCCGTGGCCACGTCGTTCCGGTCGAGCAACTCCTCCAACAACTTGACGGTGGACCGGACGATATCTTCCCTGGTGTTGTCGTCCGGTGTTATGGCCCCCCTCAAAGCCCTGACCATCATCGCCCCTCCTTAGTACCCCGTTCCATAAATACGCTTGCATTCGAACGTCGATGCATCCGCACCTGCCGCGTTCCGCTCCCTCGCGGTACTCACGGAGTACAGCTCGGTCGCGCGCCTTGCATGAGCGGCGCATCGGCGCTCTCGATACGACACCGTACTTATGGAGCGGGGCACTTAGTCC
>JAHIPE010000041.1 GCA_018894655.1 Actinomycetota bacterium | reverse complement strand
CGGTCTGTGATAACCGCATCGACCCCCCACTCGTACAGCTTATCGAGATCCTCCTCGCTGTCCACGGTCCAGGCGTAGACATCCAGTCCCTTCCTATGGGCGAGATACACCAGTTCGGGATTCACGCTATGGAAGAACGGCAGCACCACCTCCGCGCCTATCGCGGAGGCTTTCTCCAGCTTCTTGTCCCGGTTGTACGGCATGCGGTACAGGAAGCCGGTCCGTACAGCGGGGAACTCCTTCTTGAACTCACCCAGGTACGAGGTGTTAAACGAGGTGACCAGGGTCTCGCTCTCGATGCGGTACATCTCGATGATCTCCCCCACCGCACGGACAGGGGCGTCCTTTATCTCGAGGTTGAACGCCACCCAACCGGCCAGGCTCTCCAGCACGTCGAGGAGCAACGGCCTCTCCGGCGCGTGCTTCTTGAGCTCATCGTATGTCGTCTTGCTCACGATACGACCCCATATCGTCGCATCGTGACAGATGACCAGTCGGCCGTCGGCGCTGGCGCGTATGTCGGTCTCGATCATTCGGACCCCGGAGCTTGCCGCCTTCTCCATCGCCTCGAGGGTATTGTCAGTGCCGAAGCCCCTGCCGCCCCGGTGCGCTATCAGCTTCAATGCTCTCCTTCCGCCGGTCTCCGTCACTATTCTATCTCACTCTTGGACTCAGACCCTATCTCCATTTGTGTTATACTTCTCTCCCTGTTCGCAAGGAGGAATGCCGGATGACAAACCCTGAGAGGCGCCGCTTCGTCGACCGCATAAAGACCATCGAGGAGCGCCTGCTCATCATCGTGAACCCTATGAGCAAGAAGGGATCAATGCTGGCGTCCCGGGTGCGGAGTCTGGTCAGGCGCGAGGGCATGAACCTGGAGGAGACCTCCACCGACCATCCCGACGACGTCGGCTCCACCATGGAGTTCTGGTCCAAGAGGTTCGGCGGCTCCCGAGTCATCATGGTATTCGGGGGAGACGGGGCGATAAACCAGGTCATCAACAACGTGATGCTGTCGCGGTCTAACAAGAACGTAGTCCTGGTGCCCATCCCGGCCGGCACCGCCAACGACTTCTGCCACGCGCTCGGCTTCGAGTCGGTGGAGAGCACCCTCGAGGCCATGGTTGACTTCAACATCCGTTCGGTGGACCTCATCAAGCTAGAGGTGAACGGCGTTGGCAAGCGCCAGGTCAAGTACTGCAGCAATATACTGGGTATCGGCCTCGACGGCGACCTCGCCCACCGCTCACAGAAGTACAAGAGGTTCGGCGTCATCGGCTACTACTACGTTACCTTGAGAAGGGCGGTGGTCCTGTTCTTCAGAGGCATGGACACCTGGCGGGTGCGTATAAAGACCGACGGGTTCGAGCATGACGGTCAGTTGATAGCGGCGATGTTCGCCAACATCAACCAGTACGGGCGGAACCTCCTGATAGCCCCGGGGGCGAAACCGGACGACGGAAAGCTATACGGGACGATCGCCAGGCCGATGAGTACGTTAAGGGCGTTCATCTCCGGGCTGCTCCTGCTCAAAGGTAGACACACCAGGATGCCGACGGTGGAGGCCTTCAGCTGTGATATCGCCGATGTCGAGTTGCTGGACGACGTCTATACCCAGCAGGACGGCGAGGTGTACTTCTATCCCGCCGGCACCAAGTTCCATATCTCCATCGAGCCCAGGGCGATAAACGTCCTTACGGCCTCCCCTTCAGAGGCCAACGGTTCCTGATTCTTTCTTGAGCGCGAAGTCGTCATGAAAATCCTGTTTGTCTGCGCGGGAAACATCCCAGGATATTGGGTTAGAGCATGCTCTCGAGGAGGATACGGGCCGCCCGTAGCGCTTTTCCCCGATGGCTGATACTGTTCTTCTCCTCCAGGGATAGCTCCGCCATTGAGCAGTCGAAGCCCTTGGGGCAAAATACCGGGTCGTAGCCGAACCCGCGGGAGCCTTCCCTCACGGTCAGTATCGAGCCTTCGCACTCGGCGCGGGTAACCTGGAGTTCTCCTGCCGGCAGGGCTATCGCTATCACGCAGGAGAAACGGGCTGAGCGTTCCGGGGACGGCACCCCGTCGAGTTCGGCCAGAAGGCGGTCCATGTTGAGCTCGGCATCCCCCTGCGGCCCGGCGTACCTCGACGAGTGGACGCCCGGACGCCCGTCCAGCGCATCAACCAGCAACCCGGAGTCGTCGGCAAGGGCGATCAGGCCGAAGTGGTCCCGGACCGTCTCCGCCTTTATCACCGCGTTCTCCTCCAGGGTCTCGCCCGTCTCCTCGAGTTCCGGCCACTCGTCGAAATCCCGGTGCGTAAGCACCGTGAGTCCCGGCAGGTCCAGCATCTTCCGCATCTCGCGGATCTTGCCCGGGTTCTTGGTAGCGAGTACTAGTTCCATAGGGATACCGTGACTGACACCATCCTCCAACCGGCTACGGAGACCAGGGATTATTCGCGGAGAGGGCCTCTTTCTGGTACTTGATCAGCTCGGAGATGCCCTTCAGGCTGAGGTCTACCATGGCCTCCATGTCCTCCCGAGGCATCGGCCTGTGCTCGGCGGTTCCCTGCATCTCCACGATATCACCGTTACCGTCGGCTACCAGGTTGAAGTCAACCTCGGCGTGGAAATCCTCCTCGAAGCACAGGTCGAGGCAGGGAACACCGTTGACGATACCCGCGCTTATCGCCGCGAGATACCCGGTTTCGGCGGATTTCTCCAGTTCACCCTCGTCTATCATGGTTTCGAACGCGTCGCGCAGCGCCACGTACGCCCCGGTGATTGCCGCCGTCCTCGTTCCACCGTCGGCCTCGAGGACATCGCAGTCCACCCAGAACGTCCTGTCCGGAAACGCGCCGAGGTCCGTGACCGCGCGCAGCGACCTCCCGATGAGGCGCTGTATCTCCATGGTGCGCCCGCCCTGGCGCCCCAGCACCGCCTCCCGCGTGCTCCGGGTGGGGGTCGCCCGCGGCAGCATCGAGTACTCGGCGGTCACCCAGCCGCGGCCAGAGCCTTTCAAGAAGTTCGGCACGCCCTCCTCGAAGGAAACGACACATAGTACGCGGGTCCTGCCGAGCTCTATCAGCACGGAGCCCTCCGCGTGCGGCACGTATCCCCTGGTTATCTTGACCGAGCGAATCTGGTCCGGCTCTCTGCCATCAGTTCTAATCACGGTACCATCCCTCCTCCGGGGTCTTGTTTGACCGCCGCTTGTCTTACAGAAAGGGGTCAGGCCTTCTAGCCAAAAGTCTGATTCCTGGCCACCGCTATAAGGCGCTGACCCCACTGTTTAGCGGTCAGGCCCTCTAAACGTGTCTTCTGCTCCGGGCGAATCCCGGCGCTCTCAAACCTCCAACGTTAGCCCCTCCGACGCCAGCTCGATCGGCCCGTTGTAAGTGGAACGCGCATCCTTAAGAGCGCAACGGCCGTCGAGGGTAGGCCACAGGTGGGTCAGCATGAGGCTTCCAGCGCCCGCCCGCGTGGCGATATCACCCGCCTCCGAGGCGTACAGGTGTCCCGGCTCCTTCGAGGGTACCTCGCTGGTGAACGTTGACTCGCAGATGAACAGATCAACCCCACCGGCCAGTTCCAGAAGGGAATCACAGGTGTCGCTGTCGCCCGAGTAGCAGACCGTCCTCCCGCCGACGGTGACCTTGAACGCGAACGACTCCGCCATGTGCCGGACCGGTAGCGCAACCAGCTCGAAGCCGGCGATCTCTCTCCTCTCTCCCGCCCTGTGCTCTCCGACCTCGAAGCACTCGAAGAACCGCGTCCTGCTGCTCTCTCTGATAGGGCTCCCTATGACATCCATCGCCCCCGGGGGGGCCAGCAACGGCAACGGAGGTAGCTTGGACTCCCAGAACCTGCGGGCGGTAGCCAGCCCGTAAATATCCACGTAGTGGTCGTAATGCATGTGGGTAATAGCGAGGCCACCCAGGCCGTCTACCGGGACCTGCCCCAGAAGGTTCGCGAGTGAACCGCTGCCTATGTCCAGCACAAGGCTGCTCTTGCCGTGCCGGAGCAGGTAGCCGCTACAGGCCTTCCCCGCCCCCGCGTAGCCTCCCGAGCTGCCCAGCACCGTTACCT
>JAHIPE010000257.1 GCA_018894655.1 Actinomycetota bacterium | reverse complement strand
CGTGAGCACCCCGGCTCCGACCCCTGATCAACTCTCGGAGATGAGCCGCTACGCCGAGAGCCTCAGGCTTATGCCCGAGGAGGATGGCAAGTACGTGGTGGCGTTCGATGTCAGCCCCGAGTTCTTCGACCAGTACTCGGAGGGCCTGACGGAGTCGTCCGGGATTATGGAGGACTTCTTGAAGGATATTAAGGTGAGCGTAATCTACAAGATTGACAAGTCGACCATGTACGCCGACAACGTGGATGTGGACATCTCCTTGGAAGGCACCCCGCTATTCGGTGATATAACCGCTTCCACCAGCATTACCTTCTCCGAATTCAACCAGCCGGTGACTATCGTGCTCCCGGCGGAGGCCCAGAACGCGCCGGAAAAGGAGTTGCTCCCGGGGGACTTCGACATCCCCATACCGGGAATGGGGTTTTGATTAGACATCAGTCTGTTTACACACTTGTTTAGGCAGTTTTGCGTTTGGGGCCAGGCCCCATCTTGCGTTTTGACACCAGAGACCGCGACTGAGAGTCGCGGCTCAAGAGGTGTGGGTGGAACCCGCCATCTCGCGGAGGCACTCCAGGAGGTAATCGACCTCGCCTGAGCCGTTCAGGTAGCTGAAGCTCACCCGGGTCACCCCGGTATCTATCGTCCCTATTGTCCGGTGGGCGGAAGGCGAGCAGTGCATCCCCGCCCGGGTGGCAATCCGGTAGCGGCGATCGAGGATCTCCGACGCCTCGGAAGGCGAGTAATCATCGAACACGAGCGGCACGATGCCCACCCGGTGAGCGGGGTCTCCGGGCCCCAGGGGCGTAACCCCGTCTACCCCGGCAACCCCCTCGAGCAGTCGGCCCACCAGTTCCAACTCGTGGCCGCGTATCTCGTCAATCCCCCGCTCCTCGATAAACCGAACCCCCGCCGCAAGGCCGGCGATCCCAACAGCGTTCAACGTGCCGCTCTCGAACCTGTCCGGCATCCGGCGGGGCTGCTCTAGCTCGCTCGACCGGCTGCCGGTCCCTCCGTAGCAGAGAGGATCGATCTCCAGCCCCTCCCTTATGAACAGCCCTCCGGTCCCCTGGGGCCCGAACAGCTCCTTGTGGCCTGTGAACGCCAGCAGGTCTACGCCGTCGGATACAACGTCTATCGGTATGCGGCCCGCGGTCTGCGCGGCGTCCAGGAGCAACGGGATCCCGCGGCTGTGTGCTATCGCCCCCACGTCAGCCACCGGGAGTATCGCACCGGTAACGTTCGATGCGTGGTTGAGCACCACAAGGGCCGTGGAATCGGTTATTTCCCTCTCGACGTCGGCGGGTTCCAGCCGTCCGGTGGAGTCACATCGGGCGACCGAGTACGACACGCCTGCCACCGTCGCCGCGGTAAGCGGTCTCATCACCGAGTTGTGCTCGACCGACGAGGTGACCACGTGATCCCCGGGTTTCAACAACCCCTGGATGGCTATGTTCAGGGCCTCGGTGGCGTTCTTCGTGAACGCTATTCGCAGGGGGTCCGGGATGTTGAACATCCCGGCAAGCGCCTCCCTGGCCTCGAACACTGCCCGGCCGGCCTCGACCGCCCTCCGGTGCCCCGAGCGGCCGGCACTGCCTCCGACCTCGCGCATGAAGCGTTCGACCTCCCGGTAGACCTCCTCGGGCTTGGGATACGTCGTGGCCGCGTTGTCAAAGTATATGGAAGGTATTCTCAATCTCCCTCAATATGCATAAGCAAGCCATAATCTCAAAGCAAATCTATCGTTATGGGAGGGCCGCGAACGAAAGTCGCCGCTCAAGGTGCGCGTTTTGTCTTGCGTATGCCGACAGGCACGATATCCGCCCTGCCGGCCGCCCGGAGCCCTGGAAACGCCCGCCCCTCGACAAGACAGACCACCCCGGCGATTATCGCCAGCCCGGCTCCCAGGAAAACGAAGTAGAACCCCGGCTCGAACCCGCCTTCGTACTTCAAGCAGGTCAGGTAATGAACGCCAACAACGAATACGGCGATGATGAAGTTCGACAGCATGTAGAGCCCCTGCAGAACCCTGACCTCTACAAGCAGGAAGCCGAGTTGCAGAAGTATCGGTATGAACATGAACCAGGGCAGCAACCCCTCGAGGCTCGACTTTATCTCGTTACCTGACGCGTCCAGCCCCCACGGCAAAACGAGCGCGAGCACCGCACACAGGAGCTCGAGGGCGCACAGCGCCACGATGACGTAGGTAAAACCCGATTTTCTTACGGTAACCCGGCGTGATTCCCCAGTTTCGCTCTTCATCTTCATCAAGCCCGATCGTACACCACGTCAAACGGTCTCTTCCCGGTGAGGAACCGGTCCAGGTCTTCCACATTATACAACTCGATTATCAAGCGCGCCGCCCTCCTCAGGCACGTTCTCCATGCCATCGGCCTTCAGGCGTCCTCGGGAAGGATACGTGCGTTATTCGACGTGGGCTGGCGTCTGGAGTCCATCCGTCTGGCACCGGTCATGAGCACCTGCCCCGGCAGGAACTTGCGCCTCATGGGAACCGAGTAGGAGACCTCCATCGCTATCTGCTGTAGTACCCTGTTCCCGGCCAGGCGGTTTATTACCGCTATGAGCGTGTCCGGCTCCATGCAGTCGATGACCTTCTCCATAAAAGTGGTGAACTCGTCGATCGAACCAGCGATGAGTGCGGGGTCTATCTCACGAAGCAGTCTGCTGGTCCACTCGCTTACCTCGTTCATTGTCTCGGCCAGGATCTTTGGGTCTATCTCGCTGGTAATCGCGGCCAGCCACCCCGAACTCGAGTTGACTCCGGCGGCAATTACCTTGGGGTCGATCCTCTGGAGGAGGTCGGTTATCCAGGCCGCGTTCTGGTTGGCCAACTCCGCGATAACGTCCGGCGATATCTTCTCAGCCAGCCTGGCCAGGAACTCGGGGTTCTCGTTGACCACCCTCGCAAGGATCTCGGGGTCCAGCGACCGGGTGAGGCCCATAATGAACCCCGGCGTATCGCTGATGACCTCCGCGACGACCTCGGGGGACAACGCGTCGATCGCCTTCATCATGAAATCCGGGCTCATGTTAATCGCCTCGGCGATCGGCGCCGGGTCGATCTCGCTCAAGAAGTCCACCAGGATCTGGGGGTTCCCATCCAAGGCACTCACCAACACCGCGGGGTCGACCTGCTCCATAATCTCGGAAACGAAGTCCGGGTTGTCGTTTATAGCGTCCGCTACAACCCTCGGGGAAAGAGACGCTATCGTGCCTGAAAGCAGTTTGCCGTAACCGATGAACGTGCCCGCCACCCTACCGATCATCTCCAGGATCATGCTTATCACCTCTTCGTCCGACAGTTCCCCCGCCGGCTTGTCCACCGTCCTGCTGACAGATACCAGTGTCCTCTTAAACTGTCTATAGAGTATGCGACGGGCTACCCCCACCGCAACCCCGGAAATAGTCCCCGACGCCAACTCTTAACCTCCACTGCTCCAGGGTACGGTCTTGTTGTTGCGCCCCCTCCTTATTCCTCCCCCTCAGACACCCCATCCCAGCCTTCCCCCCAGACCCCCCAGACCCCCCATCCCAACCTTCCCCCCTCGGAGGGGGGAAGGGGCGGAGGGGGGAAGGCTGGGATGGGGAGCCGTAATCTACAGTGTCTATTATCCCCCTTACGGCGACCAGCCTATGGAGTTGTGGCCGCCGCCTTTCTCGTGCCAGTACATGGACCGCTCGGCCATGATCGGAACCTGGGCCTCCACCTTGATAGAGGCGTCGCGGTCCGGGATTTCGTCGTTGGCATACACTGTTACCCTGCTGTTCGCCGGCACGAACTGCTTGTGCCCGGGCCGGGCGCCGTCGTTGGTCAGGTACGTGACGTCGACCTCTATATCTTCGTCGTTAGGGTTCTGGATGCAAACGAACGTCTGAAAGCCCCATGCGGTGGAGCCCTCAGCCAGGTATATGGTGTTCCTTGCCTCGGTCATGCCCACGGTGTCGTGGCCCGCCTTGCCGGTACCGTTGTCCCAGTACATCGCCCGCTCGGCGATTATCTCCTTGTCGCTGGTGACCTCGATAGAGGTGTCCATGTTCTCTACCCGGTCGTTCACCAGAATGGTCTGCCGGGAAAATGGCCGCATGGTGAAGGTGGGCTCTACAACCGGGCCGTCCGAGGTCATGTAGGTGACGTCCACATCGGCGGCGCTCTCCTGTGGGTTCTGCAGCAGCAGCCACGTCTCGTATCCCCAGGCGGTGGAGCCCTCGGCGAGGTACCACTCCTGGCTGGGGCTGGTGACCCCTATGGAGTTGTGCCCCCCCCGCCGGCCGTCCCAGTACATCGACCGCTCGCAGATGACGTCCTGGTCGCTCTCGACCTTGGTGGAAACGTTGCACGCGCCAACGTCCTTGAACACGTCTATGGTGAACCTCTCCCCCGCACGGACAATGAACTTGTCCTTCTCGAACGTCCCATTGGAGGTCATATAGGTGACATCGACGCCGGCGTTGTTCTGCCCGGGGTTCTGGATCAGCACCCAGGTCTCAAAACCCTCCAGCGTGCACCCCTCGGCAAGGTACCACGTCCTTGCCGCCCCGGTCACCCCGATGGAATCGTGCCCGTCGATTCGGTTGTTCCAGTACATCGCCCGCTCGCAGACTATCTTCTGAGAGGACCTTATCTCGGTGGACACATCGACGTTGGGGACCTCCTCGTTAACGTGGAGCGTGACCCGCGAGTTCGGCGGGACGTTCACCGCCTGTGGCCTCGGCATCGCGCCGTACTGCGTCGTGTTGTAGGTAATATTCACGGTTGCGTCGACATCGGTGGTGTTCTCCATGAGCACGTAGGTGTCGAAACCGTAGGCGGTACAGCCCTCGGCAAGGTACCACGTTTGCTGAGGCTGCGGAATCCTCGCCACCTCGAAGACAACGCCGTTGCTCAGCGACCCGACCGCATTGGTCACGACAACCGGTCCCGTCCTCGCGCCATCCGGCACCTGCGCCACTATGTTTATATCGGACCACGTAACTATCGTCGTGGCAAGCACGCCATTGAAGGTAACGGCGCCGGTGAGCTGGATTGCCCCGAAGCCGGAGCCGCTGATGACCACCGGGGTCCCCACCGGTCCCCTGTCAGGAACAAGGTTGTCGATATGCGGGGCTGCCACCTGGGCGGCCGCGATTCCCCCGGCGAGAAGGGTCACCAGAAGCAGTGTCGCTGAGGCCGCCAGGCACACCACAAGCCTGAACCTCCGGTTTGGGGCAACGGTCCTTCCAGCTACGGGGTGGCTGCTCATCTGGCTCCTCCTCGAGTGTGTTTCCGTGTACTCATCTCCGTAATCACGGGCCGGCGGCCGCCTGCCCGGGGCCGCTACTACTCGTACATCTTGTCAATGTCTTCGCCGAACCTGTCCGTGACCACCTTTCTCTTTACCTTCAGGGTCGGAGTGAGCAATCCGGACGCTTCGGTCATCTCCTCGGGCAGGAGTGTGAACTTCACCACCCTCTCGTGACGGTCGAACTCCACCAGCGCCTGCGCCAGTATGTCCCTGTAGAGCTTGTCAACACGATCGTCCGTCAGTAGCGCGACACGGGCGTCAAAGACTATCCCCTCATTGTTGGCCCACGCCTCCAACTCATCGAAGCTGGGCACGATGAGCGCTGACAGGTACTTGCGCCTGTCACCGATGACACATACCTGATCGATGTACTTGTTCAGCTTGAGGGTGTTCTCGATGTTCTGCGGGGCGACGTTCTTCCCGCCCGCGGTCACGATAAGGTCCTTCTTGCGGTCGGTTATGTGGAGGAACCCGTCGTCGTCAAAGTGGCCGATGTCCCCGGTGTGGAGCCAGCCTCCTTCCAGAGCTTCCGCGGTCTCCTCCGGCCGGTTCCAGTATCCCTTCATGATGTTCGGACCCTTGGCCAGTATCTCGCCGTCGGGGGCTATCTTGACATCGACATCCGGTATCGGGTGACCTACCGTCCCGAACCGGACCGCGCCCGGCAGGTTGCAGGTTATGACCGGGGATGTCTCGGTCAGCCCGTACCCCTCCAGGATGAGGATGCCCATGGCGTGGAAGAACTCTGCTATCTCCTTGGCCAGCGGGGCGCCTCCGGACACGAAGAACCTCAGCCGCCCTCCCATCTTCTCGTATATCTTGGAGAAGACCAGCTTGTTAGCTATCTTGTGCTTTATCTTGAGGCCGAAAGGTATGGGCTTGTGGTTGACGGTCAGCTTGCTGACCTCCCCGCCGACGCCCACCGCCCACTTGAACACCTTCTGCTTGAACTCGGACTCGCTCTCGACGTTGGCCAGGACACCGGCGTGGACCTTCTCGTAGAGACGGGGCACGCTCACCATCCAGTGGGGCCTGATATCGGTCAGATCGTCCACCAGGGTGTCTATTGACTGAGCGTGGACTATCAGCACGCCGTTAAACACCGATGTGTAGTAGCCGCTCATCCGCTCCAGCACGTGGCTCAGGGGCAGGAACGACAGGCAGACGTCGGTGTCGTTCACCGTTATAAGGCTGGAAGCCGCCTTGACGTTGGAGAGGAAGTTGTCGTGGGTAAGCATTACGCCCTTGGGGTTACCGGTGGTCCCGGATGTGTAGACGATGCTGCACAGGTCGTACGGCTTGACCGCCTCGAGGCGGCGGTCGAACTCCTCCTTGCCCGCGTACTCCTCGCCCACCTTGATCAGCGCATCCAAGGTGATTACATCGGGATTATCGGACTCGGCGTTGTCCATGGTGACTATCTTTATGAGCTCGGGCAGGTTGTCCTTGACCTGGAGAACCCTGTCCATGTGTTCCTCGCTCCCAACGAAAATAACCCGCGACCCGGAGTCGGATATGATGTACTCCGCCTGCTTGGCGGTTATGGTCGCGTACAGCGGCACGTCCGCGGCGCCTATCGACAGTATGGCCACGTCGCTCATCTGCCACTGCGGGCTGTTGGTCGAGAAAATCGCCACCCGGTCCCCGGGCTGAACCCCCAGGGAGATAAGCCCCAGGCCGAGGTTCCTTGCCTTGGAGTAGAACTGGTTCCAGGATATCTCCTTCCAGGCACCGTCCACCTTCGATTTCATCATCGCTCGGTCGCCGTACTTCTCCGTCTGTTCCTTGAACATGCCGCCTATGGTGTCCATTACCGCCCCTTTCTCCCTGCGGCCCTGCCGGTGATCCTTATCCCTGTCGCTATCCCATTCACAACGGTTCGTCAACGTGCCTACCATTATAGTCGGAACTTCTATGGCATTCTATTCCCGACACCACAGAAACTCTTTGGGCTTTGCCGAACCAGTAGGACGTCCGGTAGTGTGCAAAAGGTTGCAAAAGGTTGCAGGCACCAAACGCAAGCTAGAATATCACTCCGGGATTCAGCACCCCTTCCGGATCAAGAGCTTTCTTGACCGCTTTCATGGCCTTCAGTTCATCTTCCGAGAACTGTATCTCCAGGAGATGTTTTTTCAGCCGGCCGACACCGTGCTCGGCACTGACCGTTCCGCCAAGTCTCACGGATTCTTCGGCGACCCTGTGATGGAGACCCTCTGCCTTTTCCAGTTCCTCGAGAGAGCGGGGCAACATATTGATATGCAAATGATTATCACCTATATGCCCGAAGACAACGTATTCCAAACCCTCCTTCTCTATCGCGGACCTGGCAAACGAAATAAATTCCCTCAACCTACCCTCGGGCACCGCCGTGTCGGTGCCGATTTTATGCAATCCGTGTATATCCTTTTTTCGCCGGCCGATAATGGCGTTCACCGTCTCCGGAACCATGTGGCGAAACCGCTTCATTTCGTGTAGGTCCTTTTCACCAAGCCCGGCCCATGTCCCATCCACATTCAGTCCACATGAGATCAGGGCTTCGTCAATCGCCACTTCGACGTCTTCGTTCTCCATCAGGATTTCAAGATAAACCGCGCATCCCACATCCCCGGGAAGATTCGGAAAAGTCTCGTTATCACGCAGAAGAGCAACGGCATTGGGACCAAGATACTCTATCGCGAGACAGTTGAGACGAACGTCCGCCTTGACGGCTTCAACAAGCCCCAGGGCCTGATCCTCAGTACCGGCATATACGATGAGAAACAAGCGATCTTCGGGTAACCGCGCTGCTCCTGTTTCGACCTCTGTGATTATTCCCAGTGTGCCCTCACTACCGACAAAGAGATCCACAAGGTCCATGTCCTCTTTCAAATAAAGTCCCGCCGTATTCCTAACCCGCGGCATCCTGACCCCAACAACGGGAACTATTATCTCCTCATACCCGTGCCGCAGGACGAACTCACCATCCTCACAAACGGTATCGCCTCTCCGGATCTTCAATACCCTGCCGTCAGCCAGTACGATCGTAAGCGCCTCTATGAAATCCCGTGTTGACCCGTAATGATACGTTCTGGCTCCAGACGCATCGGTTGCGACTGTCCCTCCCAGTGACGCTGTCATCTCTGTCGGATCTACAGGGTAATACTCTGATTGGGTACTCTGCATGTCTTCCAGTTTCACGCCGGCCTGGAAATGCCAATCACCCAACCGGGCGGTCATTCTTTCAAGGCTTATGATCGAAGCGTCCTCCACTCCCGCCGCACCGCCGGCAACCCCCGTTCTTGATGCCGAGACAACTATTCGTTCTCCCCGGTCCCTTGTTCTCTGTACTGCGTCAACCACCTGGGCTGTATTCTCCGGAAAATAGATAGCCGACACGGCCTGGCACTCCACTCTGGATTCATCAGTCAGATACGCTGCGTATGACTCCAGGATCTTACTCTCACCCTCCACGACAAAACACTTCTCCGGCTCAATGTCTTTGAGCTCGATCTTATTCATGACTAACACTTCTTCCGTGAAAGCGCCTGCTGAGATATCCCAAATCGTGCCCCTCAAATCCTCCCCCTTTGAGGGGAGGTTCGGGGCCTCCCCGGAGGGCGACAGGAGGGCGCCCCTCAAGATGGCGAAGTCGTGGAGCGGGTGAGCAGGGGCATGCCTTCCTCGCACTCCTTCACCCTGGCCACCACCGGGCACTTCACCTGGAACAGGAAGAACACCTCGCGGTCGCAATCCTCAAGAGTTTCCCAGTTGCCCTGCCCCTTCGATATGACCAGGTCCGCGGAGTAGAAGAGCCCCCGGAACCGCTCAGAGGTCCGGGGCAGGAACGTGCCCGGCATCTTGGACCCGCTGGACACGATGGAGCATAAGTCCTGCATCCCGACCTGCAGCGCGTCCTCCTCGGTCACGTCGTTTATTATCGGCGCGCCACGGACCGCCAGGGTGATGTCCACGTCCCTCATCGACAGCATCGTCTCTACCAGGACCCGGTCGAAGACGATCTCGCCACAGTTGTCGGCGATGTAGAGCACGGTCTTCGCGCGATCCAGCGACTCCACGAACTCCGGGTACGCCTCCAGACTCGCCTCGCCCGTCACCGCCTCCGTCACGCTGCGCTCCAGGTCAAACGACTCCTGGGCCCCGGGGTCAACGATATTGCCCGCTATCGCCAGCCTGATCGCCATCAGCATGGGATCCTCGGCGGCGGCCACCGTCTCCCTCAGCCAGGGAAGGAGCGCCTCCACCACCCGGTTTTGCTCCTTCTTCTGCTCCCTGAACGGGTCGGGGTTGCCGGAGAGCCCGCGGACCATGCCGTAGATGTGCTCTCCCATCTGGGGAGGAGCCATGTCCCGCTCCACCCTGGTGAGTATCTTCGCCGCCTCGATGAGGCACTGGTAGTGGAACGACTCGTCGTCGGAGACCAGTCGGGCCGCCGCAAGGGCCTGCCTCATGGCGCAGGCGAAACACTCGGGAAACAGCTCCATTCTACTGCTCCATCCCGGCGGGCGCTCCCCGTACCGCCGCTCCGGGGATGAATCCCTGCACCTTCTTCAGCATTGTCAGCATATCGTCCTCGGTAAACGGTAATAGCTCGGAGAACCTGGGGTCGAGTGTCTCCTTGGGGCTAAAGTGCTGGAGCACGTAACGCTCCTCCCCCTGCAGGTACTCCGCGATCCTCTCTATCTCCCCCGGGCCGTGCATCATGGGAACGATGGTGGTCCGGAACTCGTGCTCAACACCTGACTCCCGTATTATCTCGATGCTTTCCCTGACCCGGTCGAGCAGGTTATGCTGGTCATTGCCGCTGGCGAGCCTGTAGGGGGACGGCTCGAGTGGCGCCTTTACGTCCATCGCCACGTAATCGACAAGCCCGCTGGATATCAACCCCTCCAGCATCTCCGGGAAACTGCCGTTGGTATCCAGCTTGACGCCCGCTCCCTCCGCCTTTATGGCGGAGCAGAAATCGGGCAGGTCCTTGTGCAGGCAGGGCTCCCCCCCGGTGATGCACACGCCTTCTATCCACCCCCCGCGCTCCCGCAGGAACTCGCGGATGATAGAGAGCGGCACCGTCTGGAGCCTCTCGGGATGCAGGACCAGGTCGGGGTTCTGGCAGTAGGGGCACCTGAAGTTGCAGAGCGGCAGGAAAACCGTGGACGCCAGCATCCCCTCCCAGTCGAGCATCGTGCTAGGGATGAAACCTTTTACCTCCAGGCTAGTCACCTATCTATCCGCGCTCACAAGTTTGCGTCCAATCGCTGCCCGAGGTCTTCGGCCGAGACGATCCCGATCATCTTGTCGACCTGCTGCCCGCCCTTGAACATCACCAGGGTGGGAATCGCGGTAACGTCGAACCTGCCCGCCAACTCCTGGTTATCGTCCACGTTGCAGCGGGCGATCACCGCCTTGCCTTCGTACTCATTGGCCAGCCCCTCGAGAATGGGGTGCATCATGCGGCACGGCCCGCACCACGGCGCCCAGAAGTCCACCAGGGCCGGTTTCTCTGTTTTTATTATCTCCGCCTCGAAGCTCTTATCGTCGATCTCCACTACCTCTCCCATGTCTCCTCCCTTTCATTCTGTTCCGCCATCTTAAACCATTTTCACCGCGTTTTCAGTACAGGCTCCCGTCAGCGCATG
The DNA here is from genome assembly GCA_018894655.1 of Actinomycetota bacterium. Lineage (GTDB taxonomy): Bacteria > Actinomycetota > Geothermincolia > Fen-727 > Anoxymicrobiaceae > JAHIPE01. The sequence goes on along the minus strand of JAHIPE010000257.1, from coordinate 849 downwards.
AGCCCCTGAGATGCGTGGCCCGCCCCTCGCGAGTTCCAGTACATCGAGCGCTCCGCGATGATCGGCAGGTTGGAGAACACGTACGCCGAGGTATCGATCGGCGGTATGTCCGAGTTCACGTGGATGGACACCCTGCTCCCGGCTCCCAGGGTAAACCCGTCACGGTTCATCAGCCCCGCGGATGTCATGTACTCCACGCCCACGTTCGCCTCGGTGTCGTTCGGGTTCTGCACCAGTATCCACTCGTCGAAGCCCCAGTCCGTGGAGCCCTCAGCCAGGAAGCACTCCTGCCTGGGCTGGGGGGTCGCTATCGCGCAGTGGCCCCCCTTGCCGGTCCCGTTGTTCCAGTACATCGCCCTCTCCACGACGATACCCCGGTCGGCCGTCACCTTCGCCGAGACGTCACGGTCCGGGAGCTCATCGTTCACGTGGACGGTCACTCGCGAGCCTGCCGGTACGCTCACGGCCGGTTGCGGATCGGGCCCCTCCGGGGTCATGTAGGTTATGTCCACGTTCGCGGCCGCGTCACCGGGGTTCTCCAGGAGGATGTACTCGTCGTACCGTTCCTCAGAATATGGCATTCTATGCCACTTCTTCTGATTGACGCTTCATCAAGGTCTGCCTGCTGAGACCAGCAGGTCTTACGTCCTCTCCACGTCCGTTTACCCTCTCCGTGGAACTCACGGCGAGCGATAGTATGTTGTCCGCTGCGTTGTCGTCCCGGTCCGCGGTGTGCCCGCAGGCTTCGCAGTGGAAGGTCCGGTCCGAGAGCGTGAGGTCCCCCCTTACCCACCCGCACTTCGAGCACGGCTTGGATGTGGCCTCGAAGCGAGGGATCACCACGAGCTT